>JBATTI010000439.1:0-11172 GCA_049670445.1 Albidovulum sp.
CCGATCAGGTGCGCTTTGTGGGCGCCATCGGCGCTGACCCCGGCGTTATCGTCGTGGGCAAGGACAGCCCGTTCCAAGGCCTTGGCGATCTGGTTGACGCGATCAAGGCTGATCCGGGTTCGGTCACCTTTGCAGGCGGCTCGGCGGCGGGCGGGTTTGACCATATGAAGCCTTTGCTGGTCCTCAAGGCCGCTGGTTTTGATGATATCCGTTCGGTCAAATACATCGGCGTTGATGGCGGTGCGGATGCGATCACCCAGACCATCGGTGGCCACACCCAAGCGATGACCGGCGACATGTCTGAAATCGTCGGCTTCGTTCAGTCGGGTGATGTGCGCGTCCTTGCGGTGCTGACCGAAGAACGGGTTCCGGGTTTTGACGATATCCCAACCGCGCGTGAACAGGGCTTTGACGTGGTTTCGGTGAACTGGCGCGGGCTTTACGTGCCCAAAGGCATCAGCGACGCGGCATTCGATGCCTGGGGGGCCAAACTGCAAGCCGTGGCCGACAGCGCCGAGTGGAAAGAAACCATGGCCGCAAATGGCCTTGCCCCTTTCACCAAAGTCGGCGGTGATTTCCAGTCCTGGATTGATGGCGTGATTGTCGAGACAGAAGAACTGTCGCGCGAAATCGGGGTCATTCAGTGATGAACAGCGACCGGATCTTTGGTCTGGTCATTGTACTTGGGGCGCTTGCGATATTCGCAGGCGCCCTTCAGGTCAGGACCAGTTTTTTGTCGGACCCGCTGGGGCCAAGGGCATTTCCGATCCTGATTTCGGGGTTCATGGTCTTGGCCGGGCTGTCCATTGCCTTGCGGCCCGATAGCGAACCGGATTGGCCGCAAAAGCCCGCATTGATGCGGATGCTGGCCGCTTTGGCGATCTTGGTGGGCTATGCCTATGCGCTGCCGCCCTTTGGGTTCCTGGTGCCAACGGCCCTTGCCGCAAGCGGCATCAGCTATCTTATCCGCCCCAATCCGGGAACCGCCGCCCTTACCGGTGCGGGGTTATCGGCGGTGCTGTTTGTGATCTTCAAATATGGGCTGGGACTGGGGCTTGCGCCCTTGCCTCGGGCATTGATGGGCTAGGAACACATGGATCTTTTGTCAAACCTCGCGATGGGCTTTGGTGTCGCACTGACGCCCTTCACCTTGTTTCTGGCGATTGTCGGCTGCTTTTTGGGCACGATCATCGGCGCCTTGCCGGGGCTTGGCCCCACCAATGGCGTGGCGATCCTGATCCCCTTGGCCTTTTCGCTGGGGCTGGATGCGACACAGGCGCTGGTGCTGATGACATCGGTCTATTACGGCACGATGTATGGCGGGCGGATCAGCTCAATCTTGCTGAACATTCCGGGGGATGAGCCTGCGATGATGACCACGCTTGATGGTTATCCGATGGCCAAGCAGGGGCGCGCCGGGGATGCGCTGGTTATCTCGGGCGTGTCGTCGTTTTACGGGGCGTTCCTGTCAACCGCGGGGCTTGCGATCTTTGCGCCGATGCTGGCCAGCATTGCCTATCTGTTTGGCCCGTCTGAATATTTCGCGCTTTATCTTCTGGCCTTTTGCACTTTGGGCGGGGTGTCATCGAAAAATCAGGCCAAAGCGGCGGTGGCGGCCTGCCTTGGCCTTGGGCTGGCGATGATCGGGCTTGATAATTCAACCGGCATGGCGCGGTTTACCGGCGGCAATATCCACCTGAATGACGGTATTGATTTTCTGGTGGCAATCGTCGGTTTGTTCGCAATATCCGAGGTGTTCATCTTTATCGAAAGCCACGGCAAAGACAGCGCGATCGGCGTCAAGCTTGGCAAGATCAAGATTCCCTGGGCGGATCTGAGGGCCACCATCGCCACCAATCTGCGCGGCACCGGCATTGGCTTTATCGCCGGGGTCTTGCCGGGTGCGGGTGCCTCCTTGGGGTCGTTCATGGCCTATATGGCGGAAAAAAGCTGGCTTGGCTCAAAGGGCCGGTTTGGCACCGGCGATCCGCGCGGCGTCGCCGCCCCCGAGGCCGGCAACAACGCCGCTGCCGGTGGTGCCATGGTGCCGATGCTGACGCTGGGGGTGCCGGGGTCTGGCACCACGGCGGTGATGCTGGCCTTGTTGCTGACGCTCAACATCACCCCCGGTCCTTTGTTGTTCAGGGATCACGGCGATATCGTCTGGGGCCTGATTGCCTCGATGTTCATCGCCAATATCGTCTTGCTGATCATGAACGTGCCGATGGTGCGGATCTTCGTCAAAGTGCTGATGGTGCCTGCATGGGTGTTGATACCCTTGGTGACCATGGTGTCTTTTGTAGGCATCTACAGCCTGACGGGCAGCTATTTTGATCTGGTGATGATGGTGGGTTTCGGGGTGATGGGCTATTTCATGCGCAAGCTTGAGGTGCCGACCGTGCCGATCATCCTGGGGATCCTGCTTGGCAATGCGATGGAGGACAGCCTGCGCCGCGCCATGGTGATCTCGAACGGCGATTGGACCTATCTCTTCTCTTCCCCGATTGCCATTGGTCTGTGGATCGCGGCCATCGGCGGGTTCTTTGCGCCGATGTTCTTGCGCGGGATCCTGAAAAAACCGCCCCTGCCGCAGATTGATCCGATGGAGGAATGACATGACGACCCGCGTTCTGGTCCCCTCTGGGGTCTTGTGCCTTGGCTTTGATGCCGGGGCACTGGCGCGGGGCGTGGCGATGAAACCCGATATCATCTGCATCGACGGGGGCTCCACCGATAGTGGGCCCTTTTCGCTTGGGGCGGGCCAGTCAAAATATTCGCGCGCGGCCACCAAGGGCGAATGGCGCCAGTTGATGCAGGCACGCGCCCTTGCCGGGGTGCCTTTGGTCATCGGCACGGCGGGCACCTGCGGCACCGACAGCACGGTTGACTGGATGTATGCGATCACCTGCGAACTGGCGGCAGAGCTTGGGCAGAAACTTACCGTGGCGCGGCTTTACTGCGAACAACCGGCCAGGGTGGTGATGGATGCGCTGTCCGAAGGCCGCCTGCGCCCCCTGACGCCCGCGCCTGAAATCTCGGACCAGGCCCTGACCGGGATGAGCCATATCGTCGCCCTTGCCGGTGCCGAGCAAATCCTCGCGGCTCTGGCAACGGGTGCCGATATCGTCATTGCCGGGCGCACCACCGATACGGCGATTATCGCCGCCCTGCCCCTGTCGCGCGGCGATCATGCGGGCGCGGCCTGGCACGGCGCCAAGATCGCCGAATGCGGTGCGCTTTGTTCCACCAACCCCACCAGCGGTGTGATCATGGTTGAGTTTGACGCCGAAGGTTTCACCGTTGAACCTCTGGCGGAGGGGGCCTGCTGCACACCGCATTCGGTTTCGGCCCATATGCTTTACGAAAACTCTGACCCTTTCATCTTGTATGAACCCGGCGGCCATCTGGATGTGACCGATGCCCGCTACCGCGCGCTGGATGACCGGCGGGTGCGGGTCGAGGGGTCGAAATGGGTCGCCGGGCCCTATTCGGTCAAGCTCGAGGCTGCGCGGATTGCCGGTTATCAGACCACGATCCTCGCGGTGCTGCGCGATGCCCATTACGTCGCCAATGCGCGCGCATGGGTGGATCAGCTTCAGGGCTTCCTGATCCAGACCATCAGCCACCGCATGGGGCTGGCGGCCGATGCCTACCGCCTGGAATTTCGCCTGATCGGCGTCGATGCGGCGCTTGGGGAAATGGAAAACCGGGTTGGCGCCCCGGTGGAAATCGGCGTCTTGGGCCTGATCACCGCCGAAACGCCCGAGCTTTCGGCCGAGATAGGCAAGCTGATCAACCCCTTTGTCCTGCACTACCCCCTGACCAGGGGCGAAGAGCTTCCGACCTTTGCCTTTCCCTATTCGCCCGCACAATCCGAACGTGGCGCGCTCTATGAATTCGGCCTCAATCATGTGATGGAACTGGATGACCCGATGCAGGCATTTCGGGTTGAGGTAAGCGCGGTGGGGCATGGCTAGATTAGAGACCCAGGTCGTCAAGATCCGTTCCAAGAATGCCGGGCCGTTCTGGGTGACGATTGATGTGTTTTGCGGCTCGCCCGCGGCCTTTGCCAAGGTCAGTGCCGCCTTGCAAACCGAAACCGTCGCCCGGCTCTTTCATCAGCCAAGCCAGATGCTGAAACGCTTCGACATCGCCGATCTTTCGGTGATCAAATTTTCCTTCCCGCGCCCGGTTGTGCAAGGTGCCGCCGCCGACCGCGATATGCATGGGGCGCAATGGGCCGCGCTTTTGGCAGAACATGAACTTTAGCGCAAACTGGCGCGGCCCGGCACTGACGCTTGGCGTGGCAGGGATCGGGGCTGCGGCCTTCATCGCGGCGGGCCTGCCGTTGCCCTTGTTGCTGGGGCCGATGCTGGCCTGTCTGCTTGCGGCGCTGGCGCGGGTGCCGCTGACCCCCATGGGCGATCTGGGCACCTATTTGCGCACCTTTCTTGGCGTCGCGGTGGGGTCTTCGCTGACGCCCGCGATTGTCGGGCAACTGCCTGCCATGGCCGGATCACTGGCCTTCGTGCCGCTGTTCGTGCTGGTGATCGGGGCCTTGGGCTATCCTTTGTTTCGCCTTGGCTTTGGCATGTCGCATCCAACCGCTTATTACGCCGCCATGCCCGGCGGCTTGCAAGATATGCTGATCTTTGGCGAAGAAGCGGGCGGGGATGTGCGTGCGCTGTCGCTTATCCATGCAACACGGGTCTTGGCGATTGTCACCATAGCGCCTTTCATCATGTCGCATTTTTGGGGCACGGATCTGACCCGCCCCGCCGGTCTTCCGGCAAGCGAGATGGAGCCTTTGCAGATCATCCTGATGATGCTCGCGGGCGGCATCGGCTGGAAGGTTGCCGAAAGGGTCGGGCTGTTTGGCGCGTCAATCCTCGGGCCGATGATCCTGACGGCGGCGCTGACGCTTTCGGGCCTCATAACCCACCGCCCCCCGGCCGAGATGATCTGGGCCGCCCAGCTTTTCATCGGCATCGCGGTCGGGGCCAAATATGCGGGCATCACCTTGCGCGAAATCCGGCTTTATGTGTCGGCGGGGCTTGTCTATGCCTTGGGGCTTGCCGTCATCAGCCTTGTCTTTATCGAGGCGATCGTGCTGCTGGATCTGGCGCCGATCCTGAACGCCTTTCTGGCCTTCTTGCCCGGCGGGCAGGCCGAGATGGTGGTGATCGCCATATTGGCGGGCGCCGATCTGGCCTATGTCGTCAGCCACCATCTGTTGCGGGTTGTGCTGGTCATTGTTCTGGCCCCGGTGGTGGCGCGGCTGGTGCATGCGCTGGGGATGCGTGACTGACGCATCATCCCTGCGCCAGATCAACGCTCAGGCGCTGTAAACCTCTTGCCCGCCCAATAGCGTCAGCAGCACATTGGTTTTTGAGATGTCGCGGGTTTCACAGGCATAGATATCCCGGTCAAGCATGATCAGATCGGCATATTTCCCTAATGAAAGCGATCCCGTCACATCCTGCCGCCAGCCCGAAATTGCGGCATTGATCGTGTAACCCTCGATACATTCTTCAAGCGTCAGGCTTTGTTCAGGCAAAAAGGCCGGCACATCGCCTGCGTCATCGGGCGACTGACGTGTCATTGCGGTCTCGATGATTTCAAACGGGTTCAGGGTTGAAACCGACCAATCACTTGAAAGCGTCAAAAGCGCGCCCGCATCGCGCAACGCCCGAAAGGCATAGATCCAGCGCCCGCGCGCCGCACCCACCATCGGCAAGGCCAAATCGGTGATCGCGGGCTCGTTGTAGGCCCAAAGCGGCTGGATATTGGCAACCACCCCAAGTTCGGCGAAACGCGGCACATCGGCAGGGTCGATACATTGGATATGGGCAATGTGGTGGCAGGACGGCCAAGGCCCGTTGGCGGCTTGCGCGGCCTGCATTCCGTCAAGTGCTGCGCGCGTCGCAAGATCGCCAATCGCATGGACATGTATCTGAAACCGCGCGCCGTCAAAGGCCACAAACATATCTTCGATCTGCGCGGGGGTGAACATCAGGGCGGCATTGCCGCCAATGGCATCGGCATAATCCTCAATCATCGCGGCGGTCCGGTTTTCAATCACCCCGTCAAGGAAGAACTTGGCGGAATGGATGCGAAACATCGGATACTGGCACGCGCGCCGAAGTGCCGACAGACGCGCCAACGCCGCGTCGGTGGTTTCAAAGGCATCCACCCGTGCGGTGGCGATGACCCTTGCGGTCAGCCCCCCCGCCTTGGCCAGTGCCGCATAGACGCGCGCATGGCGTTCAAGCACCATCGCATCCAGAACCGAGGTTATGCCGTGGCGATTGGCAAGTGCCAGCGCAAAGCGCACCCCTTCCGCGAAATCCGCGTCGGTTGGTTGCGGCATCCGGTCATCGGCCCAGAAAACCGCGGTTTCATACAGCAAACCCGTAGGCTCGCCCTTTCCATCCAGCACGAAATGGCCGTTTTGCGGATCCTCCAGCCCTTTGACCAGCCCCAAGGCCTCGCAAGCGCGGGAATTCAGGCAGACGTGGTGCCCGTCCGAGGCCTGGATTGAACAAGGCCGGTCCGGCACTGCCAGATCAAGCAGATGACGATCAAGATTATGCGCGCCAAAAAAGCCCCCGTTCCAGCAACTTCCCAAGACCCATGCGCCCTTATGACCTGCGGCAAAGGCTCGAAGCCGGGCTATCAGATCATCGGTGCTGCGCGCGCCCGACAGATCGACGCTTTGACTGACAAGCTGGCCGCCATCCTGCACATGCAGATGCGTGTCGTGAAACCCCGGCAACACCAGCCGCCCGCCGGCATCAATCACCCGCGTCTTTGGCCCCGCAATTGCGCGCATATCCGCGCTGCTGCCCAATGCCGCCACCCGGCCCGCCTTTATTGCCAGTGCCTGAACGCGGGGGAAATGCACATCCATCGTGCGGATATCGGCATTGATGATGATCGTATCAGGGCTTGTCATGGCTTTGCCTTCCCTCATGCGGGCCGCGCCAAGCCTGCCACGAAACCCGGCCCCTTGGCAAGCCGCCCCTCACCGGCAAAGCCCTTAGCCAAACGCCACCATATCCGCGATATCAATGGTAATCGCGAGGTTCCAGAAGCGCGCGATTTCCTGCTCTGATCGCGCCAGTTCTGCAGCGTCTGCGCCCGCAATCCGTTCGACGCGAAAGCCGAAACGCTCAAACCCGCAAGTGGGCAATGTGGTCAAGATCACCGGCACCACCCCTCGTTCGACCGCGGCCCCTGCCAAACGCACGGCCACATCGGCGCAATCGACCATAGGCTCACGCATACGGATACCGATATAGGAAAAGGTCGGCTCTCCTCGCGCCCACAAAACCGCCGAGGGCAAGGGCCCTGCCGCATTGGCGGCCATTACCTGGCCGCTGGCATTGCCTTGTTCAAAGACCGCACCATCCAGATTGATCGGGGCTGTGGGGCTGATGCGGGTCAGGATCGTGGCCCAATGATCGCGGTTCATGTGGCCTCCATCGCCGCGATCAGTTGCGCGGCTTTCCTTGTTCCGGGGGGCGGCAGGTCGGCGGCGCCAAGGCAGGCTTGCAGCACCGCCGCCTTACCGCCATCAAGACAGGCGGTGACTTCGCGTTCCAGCAACAAAAGCTCATTCTCCAATATGCAGATGCTCAGCCCCCGATCTGCCGCCGCCCGCGCCCGGCGGGTCTGATCATCCAGATAAGGTGCCCATTGCGGCATCAGGATCGCCGGTATCCGGTGATACAAGATCTCATTGACCGAATTATACCCCGCCGCCGAAATCGTCAGGTCAGACGCCTGGCTTAGCGCCAGCGCTTCGGTGGTTTGCACGATGCGGGTATTTTGCCACAGTTGCAGCGCAGGCAACACGGTTGAGCCGGGCCAGACCACGATCAGATGCAGGCATCCCGGCCGGCGTTCCATGATCGCGCAAAGGGTTTGCAACTGCGCGCTGCGGTCCGATGCCACCCCGCCGCCCAGCATCGTCACCACCAATTCGTCAAAGTCGCAGCCCAGATGTTTTGCCAGACGCGCGCGCAGGGCGGCCTTTTGCTTGGGTGTTTGCGGCTGTTGGCGGAAGATCGGGCCGACGGTGTGAATATGGTTGCCGAAACTAGAGGCGTCGCTCAGCTCCTCAAAGGCCTCGCCGGGCACGATGACCCGGTCAAAAATCCGTTCCCGGTCCAGCACATCGGCATGAACCATGCCTTGCGGCCACAGGCCACGGCGGATCCAGATCGCGCAAAGCTGGCGCTCGACGATGCTGCGGTGGATGGAATCAAACACATATCCGCCGTCAAACACGAACCGGTCGCCGGGCTGCAATATCTGCTGAAGGCGCAGATAATTCGCCAGATCATTGGCGAAAGGCTCGGTGTGGGCCTCGCTTTTTTGCACAAGTGGCGTGCAGTCAAAACCGCGCGCCGCAATCATCGGCAAACAGCTTGGGAAGGCCGCAAAAGCGCAGGGCTGATCTTTTGGCATGGCGGCGGCGATCACCGTGCAGCGCTGTGCATGGCCAAGGCCCACGCCATTGGTCGGCAAGAACAGCGTGCGCGCGGGCCTTTGTGCGGCCCCGGCGGCCTTTGGGGCAGGCGTCAGGCCAAGCACCACTTCCAGCCGCGCGATAGAGACCGAGCGGCACCAGCTGTGCGCCGCAACCTGAGAGCCGATCTGACCAAGATTTATCAACACCGTATCGGTCAGATAGGGCAAGAAGGCGGCAAGATCGTCCGGCCCGCGCAGCGCCGGCGCACCCGTTGCCACAAAGGCGCCGTCAGACGTGCCGTCGATAACAACCCCGCCCGCCGCCATCAGGCAAACCGCCAGCCCCGCCATTCTTTCGCCCGGCACGCCTTGGCCAAAGAATGCCGTAATATCAGTATCTTGCGCCAGAACCATCGGCGACAACTCGGAATAGCTTAGAACCGGCAAAGCGTGATAACGAGAGGCGCGGATCTGATCCTTTTGTTCGCCACTGGTGATGATGCGCAAGGAAAACGCCTGCCGGTTGTCCAGTTCGGCCAGAAGCGCAAGCTGCGCAAGGTCGGACAGGCTGTCGCCATCGGGCACCAGCGTCAGCCGTGGCAAGGGCCGCACCGGACGTGGCCGCGCGGTGGTATCGGCCACCAAAGCCGCCGCCGCCCCGTCGATCAAGGGGCGTGGCTGCATATCGGCCATATCCACCATCTGCGGTTCTCGCCCCAAGGCATAGGCGATTTTGGCGCGCGCACTGACACGGGCCTGATGATCGGCAAAGCGCCCGATAAACGCGACCGGAACCGAGGCTGCAAGATCGAGCTTGCGCAGCCCTGCCATCGCCTCATCCGCTATCTCATCGCCGCCCAGCAAGATCACCCGCTCAAGCGTCAGATCCGCCAGATCTGCCAAAAAACCGGCGGCCGAAAATTTGCGCGACCGGTCAAAATCAGCCGGGGCGCTGTCTTCATCCAGCACAACCTTATGGCCACGCGCCGCCAGCCCTTCGGCCAGTTGCAGACAGGCGTCAAATGACTTTTGGCTGCGCGCCACCGCGTCAATCAGGATCATCGCCTAACTCCTGATGTCTTGGGCCAGAACGCGGGCCAGAAATTGGTGAAAAGCCGGGCCGGACAGGTGGCCAAGGGCATTTTGGGCGCGGTTGACCTGATCGACATAGCGCGCCGGCTGCGCCACATAATCCGCGATCAGCCCGTCAACCTCATGCGGCTGGCAGGCAATCACGGCATCGCCAAAGATGCTGGCGGTTTCGGCATCGCTCACCACCAGCTTGCCCGCCGCAATCGCCTCGGCCAGCACCCGCCCGAAACTTTCGCGCCATGTGGGGGCGGTGAAATAAACCATGAAATCGATCATCTCGAAATAAGCGCCAAGGTCCAGCCCCCGAAAGGGCAGCATCGTCCAGTGATCGCGCGAAAGCCCGGTATTCATGAAACTGTCGGCCCCCAAAATGACATTGGACACCGCATGCGCCGGAAAGCAAAGATCCATATGCTCCAGCGAGGGGAATTTCTCAAACCCCGGGCGCGACTGGCGCCCCCGCCGGTCGCCGGGGCTTGGGTTCGGGGGGGCGATGGGGAAATCGCAGATATTGAACCAGTCACCTGGCAACAGCTTCCAGGGCGAATTGCCGGGCTGGCGGGCCTGCCAATCGGTGATCGTGGCGCGGTTATGGGCAGAAATCGGCGCGATGGTCTTGCGCAGGGCAAGGGTCGCGCGATCAAGCTGATCAAGGCAGCGGGCCACGTCGAAACTTTCATGGCCGCCGGGGCGCAGAAAATTTTCATGCGCCACGACGATCAGGTGGCGGGTCAGGATCCGCATCGAAGGGTCGGTCTGAAAACGCAGGAAAGACGGGTTGTGCAAGATCACCACATCGGCGCTGACCTCGGGTGCGTCCCAGATCAGCTCCAACCCCAGCTCGTCCAGCGCAAGCTGCAAGACCGGGGCCACCCTGGTGCCCTTGAACATCGCCGACTGGCGCGCATGCAGCCGCACCCGCCCAAGTGTAACCGCCACCCGCAACTCTGCGGCTACGGCCGCCGAGGTGCCGCCGGAAAAGCGCGGGTCAATCACATAGGCAAGGTCAAGACCGGCGCCAATCACCCCCAAAGCCTCCTTGCCGGATGTCAATAAATCCGGGACGCCAAAGTGGTATCCTTCCTTGCTGGCGGCTGGCTTGCCGGGGCAGGCCGATTGAAACAGCTCAGCCCGCCACCGCAAAATTCCCGCAATTCCCGCGACAGCGGATCATTGCCCGCCAGCAAATCGGGGTGTTGGTCCAAATAGCTGCGCAAAGTGCCGGTGTCATTTGATGAAATGATCCGCTCAAGCTCCTGCAGCTGCGAAAGGCTGAGTTCAGCCCGTAAGGCGTTGCCCCCCAAAAGGAACGTCATGGCGGTGACAACGGCAAGAAGTCTTGGATTTGGCATTTTTCGGTCTCTTGGTTTCAGAAGGTAAAAGGTGGGTTCAGGCGATGGTCCGCGGCCCTTGGCGATGTGGTGCGGTGGTTTTTCGTCGGACTTGCCTCAATACTTCTGCTGTTTCATTTGCAAGATAAGCCAGTTGCGCAGGGCCGCTGCCCGCTCCGCCTCGGTCGGACCAGAGGCAGGTACCGCCGCCTTGGCCTTTTTCTTCGTCGTGGTCTTGGCTGGTGCAGGTGCACCCTTTCCGGCAAGCCAAAGT
>JBATTI010000440.1:0-1999 GCA_049670445.1 Albidovulum sp.
CCATATCGGCCAAAAGCATCTTCTTGCGGCGGTTTTCGCTGGGTTGAACGACCAGATCAATGCCAAGGGTTTGCAGCCCTTCCCAGACTTGCCAGCGGTTTTCGGGCATATCCGCCACGGCAAATTCCGCCGCCACACCGGGGTTGAGCCAATGCGCCTGCCCCCCGCCCCATGCATCGCGCAAGGATTCGACCGCAGTACGGTCAAGGTTGGCGTGGGAAGGGCTGGCAAGCAAAGTTGCGATGTACATAGGATTGTCCCCGCAGCGTGGTATCGCGCGGCACTAACCATGAATGGCCGTGCAAGGCCAGAGCAGAAACCAGCTTAGGGCTCGTTGATCAATGCCGATCCGTTTTCAAAGACCCGCACCCATTCCAAGATGCGCCAACCGCGCCGCAACCCGGTGGGCCAGAATGGGTCGGCACGGATCAGCCGCTCGACATCTTGCGGCGTATCGGCCGTTACAAGCCACAATCCCCCGGCTGGATCCTTACCCGATCGAAGGGGGCCCGCCGCCTTGATAAGCGTGGCATGGGCCTGCAAAAAGGCAAGATGTGCGGGCATATGCCGTGCCCGAATCTTCGGGTCAGACTTTGGATCGTCATCGAACAATACAACAAAATGCATGGGTTTAGTCCCTTGAAATTTGCATGTCTTGCCATTCATGCCGCCGAAAAGATGCAGGTTGAAGGCGAATATTCGCCGCTCTAAGCTGCAGCAATGCAGGGCATTGACTGGGATCAGCTGCGGTTTCTACTGGCGTTCGAGCGCGGGGGTAATTTTGCTGCCGCTGCAAGGCTTTTGGCGGTGGATGACACCACGGTTTCGCGGCGGCTGAGCGCCCTGGCCCAACAGCTTGGTGCGCCGCTCTTTCGACGCGGCCCCGGCGGGACCCTGCGCCTGACCGAGATCGGCGCGCGTGCCGCCGCACATGCCGAGTTGATGGAGGCCGAGATACATGCCCTTGGCGCTGCTTCGGGCTATGGGCAAGACGGGATATCCGGCAATGTGAGGCTGACCGCTGTCCCCATTCTTGCCAACCGGCTGCTGGCCCCGCGACTCGGTGCCTTGCTTGCTCCGCATCCGGGGTTAACGCTGGAACTGGCCGCAGAGCCCCGCAACCAACAACTGACCCGGCGCGAGGCCGATCTAGCGCTGCGATTGGCACGGCCGGCATCTGGCGGGTACGGGCTTTGGACTCGGCGGATTGGCATGCTGGCTTATGGGGCCTACACGGCCCGGGGGCTTGGCGAGGGCTTGCCTTGGATCGGTTATGTCAATGAAATGGCGCATTTGCCGCAAATGCGCTGGCTAAAATCTCGGTCTTGGCAAGGACGCTTTTGCGGCCTGCAGGTTACCGACGCCGAAACCGCACATGAGGCGGCGGCCGCGGGGCTTGGCATTGCCTTGCTGCCATCCCTGATCGCCGACACCGACCAACGACTTGAGGCCCTGGCGCTGCGCGAAGGGCCCCCGCCCCGTGAGGTGTGGATTGTGGGACATCAATCAGAACGGGCATTGCCGCGGATCCGGCTGGTGACTGATTGGCTTGCCGGGCTGTTCAACTAAAGCACTACATTACGGGCCTTGGTCACGCGCTGTCGGTTTTTGTGCTTGATGCGACGCATTGGCACTATTTTTTCGCTTGCGCGCGTGCGCGCACCGCACTAACTCTGCCGGTGGGACACCCTTCCCCAACGAAGGGCACTTATCTGGAAGGATAGTATGACTGATTTGAAGACCCCGGCCGCGCGGCCGGTTAATCCGCGTTTTTCGTCTGGCCCTTGCGCCAAAATTCCCGGTTATTCGCTTGAAATGTTGTCGGACGCGCCTTTGGGTCGTTCACATCGTGCGGCCGTGGGGAAATCCAAACTGGCCGAGGCGATTGCACTGACACGCGAGGTGCTGGGCGTGCCTGCGGGCTACCGCATCGGTATTGTGCCCGGCTCGGACACGGGTGCGGTTGAAATGGCGCTTTGGTCCATGCTCGGGGCACGTG
>JBATTI010000441.1:0-3347 GCA_049670445.1 Albidovulum sp.
GGTTGGGGCCGCAGAGGCGGTGGCCCTAACCCTTGTCGCGCAGCCTTGCGACAAGGCTGGATGTATCCCAGCGCCCGCCGCCCATTTTTTGCACGTCTTTGTAGAACTGATCGACCAGGGCGGTCACCGGCAGGCTGGCGCCGATTTCATTGGCGGTGGCTAGGCAGATGCCCAGATCCTTGCGCATCCAGTCGACGGCAAAGCCGAATTCGAATTCGTCTTTTGCCATGGTCTTGTGGCGGTTCGCCATCTGCCAGCTGCCCGCGGCGCCCTGGCTGATCACCTCGACCAGATCGGGGATGTCCAGACCGGCCTTCTCGGCAAAGTTCAGCCCCTCGGACAGGCCCTGGACAAGGCCCGCGATACAGATCTGATTGACCATCTTGGCCAGTTGCCCCGCCCCGAGCGGCCCAAGCCTGCGGCACACGCGGGCATAGGCGTCGATCACCGGCGCGGCCCTGGCATAATGCGCCTCTTCCCCGCCGCACATCACCGACAAGACGCCATTTTCCGCGCCCGCCTGACCGCCGGAAACCGGCGCATCGACATAGCCAAGGCCCATGGCTGCGGCCTCGGCCCCCAGTTCGCGGGTGACGGCGGCCGAAACGGTGGTGTGATCGACAAATACGGCCCCTGAGGACATGCCGGAAAAAGCCCCGTCATCGCCCAGACAAATGGCGCGCAGATCATCGTCATTACCGACGCAAGCCATTACGAACTCGGCCCCCGAGGCGGCATTGGCCGCCGTAACAGCCATTTTGCCGCCGTGATGGGTGACCCATGATTCTGCCTTGGCGGCGGTCCGGTTCCAGACCGTAACCGAATGGCCCTTGGCCGCCAGATGCCCCGCCATGGGAAAACCCATGACCCCCAGGCCCAAAAATGCCACTTTAGCCATGATGTCCTCCCTATCTCATTGCGAAACATGCTTATCTGACCTAGTTAAACGCCCTGCCCCTACAGTCAACCTTTCCCTCGTATTCGACCGGTTTAACATGGCAACGCTTTTCCGCTGGCTTTTGAGATTGATCACCACCTTGCTTGTCTTGGCGGTTCTGGCGCTGTTGGCGGCCTATTATTTCGCGTCGCGGTCCTTGCCCGACTATAACGATCACCGACAGGCGGCGGGTCTGGGCGGGCGGGTGGAGATTGTGCGCGATACCGCCGATGTGCCGCATATCTTTGCGACCAGTGACGCGGATGTCTATTTCGCGCTGGGATATGCCCATGCGCAAGACCGGCTGTTCCAGATGGTGCTGGCGCGGCGCACGGTTCAGGGGCGGTTATCGGAGGTTTTTGGCGAACGCACGGTCAAGAGCGATGAATTGATGCGGCGGCTGGATCTGAACGGATTGGCGGCGCGGTCGCTGGCCGTGCAAGACGATGAAACCAAGACCGCGTTGCAGGCCTATGCGCGCGGGGTGAACGAATGGATCCGGATTGCCAGTGACGAGGCCATGGGCCGCGGCGCGCCCGAATTCTTCATGTTCCCCGGGCAGATCGCCTATTGGCAACCGGCAGATTCATTGGCGCTTCTGAAGTTGATGGCTTTTGAGCGGACAACCCAGCTGCAAGATGAGGTGTTGCGCGCGCGCCTGTCGCTTTTGTCAAAGGATTGGCCGCGCGATCTGATGCCCGATGTGCCGGGCCAGGGGGTTGCGGCCCTGCCACCCTATGCAAGTCTGGCGCCGGGTCTGGTGCCCGCGCCCGCCCGGCGCTATGCGGGCAATGATGCCGCCTTGGATCCCCTGTCGCCGGTTGCGGCGCGGGGTATGGGGGGCGCATCAAACGCCTGGGCTGCAGCGCCGGGCCGGTCGGCGGCGGGGGGGGCACTTCTGGCCAATGATCCGCATCTGGCCTTCACCGCGCCCTCTGCCTTTTACCTTGCGCGGCTGGAGCTGCAATCGGGGGGCGTGATCGGGGCCACCATACCGGGCATTCCGGCGATTCTGGCAGGCCGCAACGCCAATTTCGGCTGGGGGATTGCGGCGGCCTTTGCCGATGATCAGGATCTGTTCCTGGAAGAGCTGAACCCCGCAGACAACCAGCGTTACCGCGGCCCCGAAGGCTGGGTCGATTTCGAGACGCGCAAATCCATCATCGAGGTCAAGGATGCGCCCCCCCTGACCGTGACATTAAGGTGGAGCGTGAATGGCCCGGTCTTGCCCGGCGGGCATTACGATCTGGCCTCGGTGACGCCGCATGATCATGTCATGGCGCTGGCCTGGACCGGGCTGTCTGCTGCCGACACGACGATGACATCGGCCATCCACCTGATGCAGGCCAAGACCATTGCCCAGGGCATGGAGGCGGGCGCGCTGCAGATCGCGCCGGCAATCAATGTCACCATGGCCGATCAGGGCCGGGTCGCGATGGCGCTGTTTGGTGCCCTGCCCGACCGCGACCCAAATCACCAAAGCCAGGGCCGGATGCCGACGACCGGTTGGCTGGCGCAAAACCGCTGGAAAGGTATGCGTCCGCCCGAGAGCAATCCCAAATTCCTGAACCCCGTGGGCGGGATCGTCGGATCGACCAACAACAAGATCGTCGACACCGCCTTTCCCGGACATGTCAGCTTTGATTGGGGCGACAGCCAAAGGGTGCAACGCTGGGCCAAGCTGATGCAGGAACGCGAGGTTCATACCCGCGAAAGCTTTATCGCCGCTCAGCTTGATACCAATGCCACGGATGCGCGCAATGTCCTGCCGCTGATCGGTGCCGATCTTTGGTTCACCGGCGAGGCTGCGGCCGACGGAACCGCTGAGCGATTGCGCCAGCGCGCGTTGGAGCTGCTGGCCGCCTGGGACGGCGACATGAACGAGCATTTGCCCGAACCGCTGATCTATGCGGCCTGGGCGCGGGCCTTGCAATCGCGGCTTATCCGCGATGAGCTTGGCCCCCTTGCCGAAGCCTTCACAAGGCCCGACCCCTTGTTCATCGAAAGGGTCTACCGCGATACCGAAGGGGCCGCCGCCTGGTGCGATATCATCCAATCGGCACCGCTTGAAAGCTGCACCGATATCGCGCGAATGGCCTTGGATGATGCTTTGCTGGGTCTGAAAGAGCGATACGGCCCCTCGGTTGAAAGCTGGCGATGGGGGGATGCGCATGAGGCCACGCATGACCATGCGGCCCTGGGGCGCGCGCCGTTCCTGAAATGGATCGTGAACATCAGGCAATCGACCAGCGGTGGCGACCAGACCTTGATGCGCGGGCTAACCAGTGACCGCCCCGAGGCGCCCTATCTCAACGTCAATGGCGCGGTTTACCGCGGGGTCTATGATTTCGCCGATCCTGACAGTTCGGTCTTTATCATCTCAACCGGGCAGTCGGGCCATCCGCTGAGC
>JBATTI010000442.1:0-12219 GCA_049670445.1 Albidovulum sp.
AATACTCTCATTCATGGTAGAACCCTTTGCCGTTTGTTCACGACTCGTTCTAACAATTAACCATTAATCGGCCGTTACCGAAAACCTAATGAAATCTTACCGAAGCGCTCTCACGCAACCAATGCGGCCGCGCGCTTCAGATCAACGCTGACAAGCTGGCTTACACCTTGCTCTTGCATGGTCACCCCGAACAGGCGGTCCATCCTGGCCATGGTCACCGCATGGTGGGTGATGATCAAGAAACGCGTATCCGTGCGCCGCGTCATCTCATCCAGCAAATCGCAAAACCGCGTGACATTCGCATCGTCCAAAGGTGCGTCGACCTCGTCCAGCACACAGATCGGCGCGGGGTTGGCCAAGAACACCGCGAAGATCAGCGCAAGCGCCGTCAGCGTCTGCTCGCCGCCCGACAGCAAAGACAGGGTTGCCAGTTTCTTGCCCGGCGGTTGGCACATGATCTCTAGCCCCGCCTCCAGCGGATCATCGCTTTCGACCAGTACAAGATTTGCCTCGCCGCCACCAAAGAGATGGGTGAACAGCAGGCGGAAGTTTTCGTTGACCTGTTCAAAGGCGGTCAAAAGCCGTTCACGCCCCTCGCGGTTCAACCCGGCGATCCCGGCGCGAAGCTTCTTGATCGCCTCTTCCAGATCGGCCTTTTCACCGACCAAAACATCATGTTCGACCTGTACTTCCCGGGCGTCCTCCTCGGCGCGCAGATTGACCGAGCCCAGCGCATCGCGCTGCCGCTTGAGGCGGTTCACATCATTATCAAGCGCCTCGGCCCCCGGCATGGTTTCCGGATCGGCGTTCAGGGTTTCCAAAAGGGCGCCGGGGTCCATATCGGTTTCTTCGCGGATGCGTTCGGCTGCATAGGCCAGGGTTTCGCGGGCGGCGTCGCTGCGCGCCTCGGCGCGGGCGCGGGCCTCGCGGGCCTCCGATGCCAGCCGTTCGGCTTCGCGTTCGGTGTCAGAGGCGGTGCGCAGGGCGGTTTCTGCCTCGGCCAGCCTGTCGGCGGATTTGCCGCGCCGGGTTTCGGCAGTCTCGATCGCATCCGAAAGCTCGGCGCGTTTGGCGGCGATTTCGGCAGGGGCGGCGGAGGCCTCTTTCAGCTCGACCGCACTTTCCTCGCGGCGCTCGGTCAGTTCGGTGATGCGCTTTTCTGCCGTCTCAAGCCGGTGCTTCCAGCCCGAGATTTCCTTGGTGATCTCTTGGCGCCGCTTCAGCCTTGCCTCGCCCTCACGGCGGATCTCATCATGGCCGGTGCGGCGTGACATCATGGCCATGCGCGCCGCCTCAACCGTCAATTTCACATCTTCAACCTCGGCGCGCGCGCCTGCAAGGTCGGGCAAGGCTGCCACACCGGCTTCGGCTTCCGCCAGCCTTGCGCGCGCGCCCATCGCCGCTTCCTCATGCCGTGCCACGGCCCGTCGCGCGCTTTCCAGCTTGCCGCCGGCGATAGAGCGGTCGGCCTCTGCACGGCTGAGGCTGCGGCTGGCTTCAGCCATGCGGCGGTCGGCTTCGCGGCGCGCCTCGCGGGCGGCGCGGTCGGCATCGGTGGCCTCGGACAGCTTCTTGGTCAGATGTTCATGCGCCTGGCGCGCGCCTTCGGCCCGTGCGGCCACATCCTCCAGATCGCGCTTAAGTTCGACCAGCCGGTTTAGCTGCTGCAATCGCAAGGCCGAGGCTTGCGGCGCATCTTCGGCGGCGGCGCGAAAGCCGTCCCAGCGCCAGACATCCCCTTCAAGGCTGACCAGACGCTGGCCGGGTTTCAATTGCTCTTGCAGCCGTGCGCCGTCGCTTTGATCAACCAGACCGATCTGCCCGATGCGCCGCGCCAGAACCTCTGGCACGGTGACATGATTGGAGAGGGCAACCACCCCTTCGGGCAAGCTTTGCGCCTGCCCGTATATGGCCAGCAATGCCCAGCCCGAGCCCTTTTCGGCCCCCACTTCGGGCGCGCGCAAATCATCGGCCAAAGCCGCACCCAAGGCCGCCTCATAGCCCTTCGCCACCCGCACCCGGTCCAACAATTGCTTGCCCGATTGCGCTTCGCGTTCGACCAGCCGCGCAAGGGCTGCCACCTCGGCCCGCAAAGCGCCCGCTTCGCCCTCGGCCTCGGACCTTGCGGCGCGGGCTTCGGATTCGCGGTTCTGGACCTCATTTCGCGCCTCATCAGCCCCTAACAGGGCTTCTTCGGCGGCCTCCGCTGCTGCAACCGCCTTGGTTTGCGCGGCCTCAAACACCGCAAAGTCGCCCGATGCCTTTTCGAGCGCGGTTTCCGCCCCCGCCGCCGCGGCCCGTGCCTTGGCGGCCTCGGCTTCGCTTTTCTCCAATGTGCCGCGATTGTCGGTCAAAAGCCGATGCGCCGATTGGTGGCGCGCAGAGAGCCGTGCCACATCCTCGGTCAGTTCCGACAGCGACGCCTCGCGCGCTTGCAATATGCTTGCAGCCTCTGCCGCTGTGACCGAGGCGGCTTCCAGCCGGGCGTCATGGCCTTCGCTGGCCTTGGCGATCTGGCCTTGTTCCCATTCAAGGCGGCCGATGGTTTCACCCGCATCGCGGTTCAACCCGGCTTCGCGTTCCATATCGCTGGACAATTGCTCGATCCGGCCTTTGAGCGTGTCGATCAGTTGCAATGCGCGGGTTTCCTGATCTTTGAGCGTGTCGCGCTGCACGATCAGCCGTTGCAAGACCGCCGCTGCGATTGCCTCTTCCTCGCGCAGGGGCGGCAAGGCATCCTCGGCCCCTGCCCGCGCTTTGGATGCGGCCCTTGCCGCAGCCTCGCCTTGCCCCGCAAGCCTTGTGCGTTCGGTCAGATCGGCGGATGCAACCGCACGCGCCTGATCGGCCTCGCGCCAGCGCCGGTAGAGCAACATCCCCTCGGCCCGGCGCAGATCTTCGCCAATCTCGCGGTAGCGGGCCGCTTGCCGGGCCTGCCGGGCCAATTGCACCAATTGCGCCGCCAGTTGTTCAACCACGTCATCGACGCGCAAAAGGTTCTGCTCGGTGCCGTTCAGCTTCAGCTCAGCCTCATGACGGCGCTGATAAAGGCCCGAGATGCCCGCCGCCTCTTCCAGGATACGGCGGCGGTTCTTGGGTTTGGCATTGATCAGCTCCGAAATCTGGCCCTGCCGCACCAATGCCGGTGAATGGGACCCGGTCGAGGCATCGGCAAACAGCATCTGCACATCGCGCGCGCGCATCTCTTTGCTGTTGGCCTTATAGGCCGAACCGGCATCGCGGGTGATGCGCCGCACGATTTCCAACTGATCCTGATCATTGAAACCAGAGGGTGCCAGCCGTTCGCTATTGTCGATGGTGATCGCGACTTCCGCGAAATTGCGCGCGGGCCGGGTGGACGCCCCTGCGAAGATCACATCTTCCATCCCATCGCCGCGCATCGCGGTGGGGCGGTTTTCGCCCATCACCCAGCGCAAAGCCTCCAGCAGGTTCGACTTGCCGCAGCCATTGGGCCCAACCACACCTGTCAGCCCCTCATGGATGATCAGATCCGTGGGGTCTACAAAGCTTTTGAAGCCGTTCAGTCGCAGGCGGGAAAAGCGCAAGGCAAGGTCCGGGGGTTGATTCCTATGGGTCGTAAATCCTTGGCCGGAAGTGGCCTTGTGTCAACGCCCTTCCACAGGATATGGACGTTATCCGCCACTTATCCACAAGATGCTGGCGAATTGAGGCTTCGCACCGCCGTCCATGCGCCGATGGCCTGCCCTGCGCTGACCTGCGCAGAACGCCCCCGCCACCCGTCGCAAACGGATTATCAGAAGTTTCCTTTTCGCCCCATCTTGACCCTGACCACCCACCCACGCCAAATCGGCACAGGAGGATTCTTCATGTCCCTGACCATCGCCCCGGAATCGCCGCTGACCGCAGATGGCTACGCCCTTGTTGCCGGCTCGCAAGAGGCGCGTTTGGAAGTATACTCACCCGACGAAATCTTCACCTTTTCAGCTGATGAGCTGGCCACATCGGATGTAACCTTTCTGGTTGCCCGCGATGAAGGCACGGCCCTTGGCTGCGTGGCCATGGTAGATTGCGGCGATTACATCGAGGTCAAGCGGCTTTACATACCGCCTGCGGGGCGCGGGCGCGGGCTGGCAAAGGCATTGATGGCCGCGCTGGAAGCCAAGGCCAGATCCGCGCGAAAATCCTTCATCCGGCTGGAAACCGGCGATGCCTTGGTGCCCGCCGTCGCCCTATACCGCGCCCTTGGATTTGGTACCCGCGGCCCCTTTGGCGATTACCCCGAACACCCCGCCAGCCTGTTCATGGAGAAGGTCTTATGAGCGGTATGAACCAAGGCACCGGCCACTGCTTTTGCGGTGCCGTAAGCTACGCCTTCAGCGGCCCGCCCAACTGGCAGGCGCATTGCCACTGCGAAAGCTGCAGACGCAATTGTTCGGCCCCCTACACCAGCTTTTTCGGCATCAATCACGACAGGTGGCGCTGGACCGGCACGAAGCCTGCGGTTTTTGCCTCGGCCCCCGGCGTCAAACGGCATTTTTGCGCGACTTGTGGCACACCGATGGCCTATGAAAACACCCGTTGGTCGCATGAGATCCATTTTTATGCCGCCAGTCTGACCGATCCCAACGCATTCAAGCCTGATCAGCAGGTTCATGTGGATGAACGCCTTCACTGGGTGGCTATCGACGAGGATTTACCGCGCCGATACAGCCCCCGACAAATGCAGCCGAAGGAAGATTTCGCCGCACTTCTGGCGCTGATCCAGCAAAGCTTTGCCTATATGAACGGTGTCGTTGATCCGCCGTCCTCGGCCACCCGCTTGACCGTGGATCTGATCGCTGATCAGGCCCGTGCCGGCGAGATTTGGGTTATGGAAGATCTGGGCCAGCCGATCGCTTGCATGTTTTTGAACCCCGAACCGGGCCAGCTTTACCTTGGCAAGATGGCCGTCGCAGAGGCTCAGCGCGGTCACGGCCTGTCGCGCCAGTTGATCGACCATGCAAAAACCCGTGCCGAGGCGCTTGGCCTGCCCAAAATCGTGCTTGAATCGCGGATCGAACTGACCAAGGTCCACAAGGCCTTTCGGGCCATGGGGTTTGTCCAGACCGCACAAACCGCGCATCAAGGCTATGATCGCCCAACCATGCTGACCTTCACGCGGCTTCTGAATTAGGCCTCCGCGAGCTTACTGATCCGCGTGCGCCACAGCGTAAACAGCCCCGCCGCCACCACAATGCCCGCGCCGATGATCACATTCATGCGCAAAGTCTCGTCAAAAACCACGACGCCGAGAATGGCGATGAAGACCAGTTGCAGATAGGCGAAGGGTTGGATGGCCGAAGCCTCTGCCACTTCATAGGCGCGGATCATAAGGTAATGGCCGGTGGCCGCCGTTACGCATAACACCGCCATCCAGATCCAATCGGGCCGCGCCATCGCCTGCCAGTGCCACAACCCGATCGGGGTCATTGCCACAACACCAATGATGCCGACCCAGAAGAATGACACGGCGGCCGCATCCTTTTGCGCGACAAAGCGGGTCAAAAGCCCGTAAAGCGCGAAAAGTGTGGCCGCCAGCAAGGGGATCAGCGCTATGGGAGAGAACACCCGCAGCCCCGGCTGCAACACCACCAGAATGCCGACAAAGCCAATGGCGATCGCCGTCCAGCGCCGCCACCCGACGCGTTCGCGCAAAACCGGGCCGGACAAAGCGGCGACAAGCAAGGGATAGCAGGTGAAAACCGCATGGGTTTCGACCAAGCCCAGCTGCACATAGGCAAAGACCATCAGGCATATTTCGATCACCAGCAAGAGGCCGCGCAAAAGCTGCTGAACCGGATAGGCGGTGCGGGTGGCGGCCCTGATCCCGCCCGGCTGGCGCGCGGCCATGGCGATGACAAAGGCGGCGAAGAACCAAAACCGGATCATCACCACCATATAGATGTTGTATTCCCCCGCGAGATGCCTTGAAACCCCGTCTTGAAGGGCAAAGACCAGACTGGTGGCGGACATCAGGATGATGCCAAGGCGCAGGTTTTGATCTTTCATCCCACAATCCCTTTGGGCGCGCCCGCAAACACGCCGCAACTCATGTGTCGCTTATGGCCGTGACCTGAAATCCGCTCTACCTGAAAGCCTGCGGCTTGCAAGCCCCGACGCACGAAACCTGCCGCCGTATAGGTGGCGAAGGTGCCCCCCGGTGCCGTATGACGGGCGACATCGGCCATCAGCGCCGCGCCCCAAAGCGCCGGGTTCTTGGCAGGGGAAAACCCGTCAAGATACCACGCATCGGCTTGCCCATCCCAGGCTGCCAGCCTTTCATTTGCATCGCCCACCAATATCTCGACCGTGATCGCGCCCAGATCGAACCGGCGAAGCCCCTGCCCCCAATGGTCCAGCAAGGGTTCGCGCAAATCAGCAAGTTCGGGAAAGGCGCCCAGCGCCCGCGCCATATCGCCCACAGGCATTGGATAGGCCTCAAAACTGGTGAAATGCAGTTGCCCCGGTGTGCCCGCTGCACGCCATGCAGCCCATGTCGCCAAAAGATTCAGACCGGTGCCAAACCCCAGTTCGGCCACCCGAAACCCACCGCGAAACCGCGCGGGCAGGCCATTGCCTGCCAAGAACACATGCCGGGTTTCGGCAAGCCCGTCATGCAGCGAAAAATAGGGGTCGTCGAACAGGGTTGAAACCGGCGTGCCTTCATCGCGCCACGCTACCTGCTCGGTCTGGTTTTTCACTGCCATCTGCCCTAACCCTCGTGGCGCGACCATGGCGAAGGGCAAATGAAATGGCAACGGCCGATCTGGTGGTGATGGGGGGCGGCATCTTTGGCCTTGCGATCGGCTGGGAATGCGCGCGCCGTGGTGCCCATGTTCAGGTAATAGAAGCCCGGCACGTCGGCGCAGGTGCCAGCGGCGGGGTCTTGGGCGCGCTGGCCCCGCATGTGCCGGAAAACTGGAACCCCAAAAAGCAGTTTCAGTTTGAGAGCCTGATCATGGCCGAAAGCTTCTGGGCCGAGGTGCAGGCAGCATCGGGGATCGACCCCGGCTATGCCCGGATCGGGCGGCTGCAACCGCTGGCCGATGCGGCAGCTGTGGCACAGGCGCAAAGGCGTGCGGCGGGTGCGGGCCAGTTTTGGTTGGGCAAGGCTGACTGGCAGGTCACTGCCGATGCAGATCCCGCATGGGCAGGCAGCAGCCCCAGCGGGCTTTGGCTTTTTGACACGCTTTCAGCGCGGATTGCCCCGCGCCGTGCCCTTCTTGCCTTGGCCGCCGCCATTCGGGCGAAGGGGGGCCGCGTCGATGAATTGCACGGCGCCACTGCGCCCGAGATTGGCCCCCATACCCCCGTCATCTGGGCAACTGGCGTCAACGGGCTGGTCGATCTGTCGCAATCGCTTGCCCAAGAGGTCGGCAACGGCGTCAAAGGGCAAGCGGCGCTTTTTTCTTGCCCGTCTGCGGGCAAAGCGCAGCTTTTCACCGACGCCTTGCATATCGTGCCGCACAGCGACGGGACCGTCGCCGTCGGATCAACGTCAGAGCGTCACTATACCGACCCGACCAGCACCGATGCAGGCCTTGATGACCTGATCGCCAAAGCAAGGCAGCTTTGTCCTGCCTTGCAAGACGCACCCGTGATCGAAGGCTGGGCCAGCTTGCGCCCGCGCGCGAAAAGCCGCGCGCCGATGCTTGGCATCTGGCCCGGCAGGCCCGGCCAATACGTTGCCAATGGCGGTTTCAAGATCGGCCTTGGCATGGCACCGAAGGTTGCGCAGGTGATGGCCAATCTGGTGCTGGACGGGCAAGATGCGACCCCCGATGGCTTTCGCATCGAAGACAATCTTTAGCCCCGCACGCCCCTTGCCAGGGATTTCGCGCGCCAAGACGCTCAGCCCTTCGACAAGATCCAGTCAAGCGCCCGCCCCGGCAATATCCGCCGGGCAAATGCCATCAGATAGGTGGGTGTGGTGACATAGTAGCGCGCCTTCGGCTTTGGCGCTTGCAAGGCGCGCAGCAATTTTGCCGTGACCGCACTGGCAGGCAGCTCAAACGGGTCGGGCCCGGTTTGCTTGTGATAGCGGTCAAGGACCGCATGGTATTGCCCGACGCGCGCCGAGCTTTTCCAGTCCACCCAACGTTCAAGCGCGCGAATGGCATTCTTGCGAAAATCACTGGTAATGGGGCCCGGTTCGATCAAAATGATACGAATAGGCGTGTCGGCCATTTCCATCCTCAGCACATCGGTCAAACCTTCCATGGCAAATTTTGTGGCCACATAGGCCCCGCGCCAGCGCTTGCCGACAAAGCCAAGGACGGACGAACAATTGACAATCCGCCCATAGCCTTGCTTGCGCATCACCGGAATGACCTGCCGGGCCAACTCATGATAGCCAAACAGATTGACCTCGAAATTCGCCCGCAGGGCTGCGGTTGGCACATCTTCGACCGCGCCCGGGCATGCATAGCCGCCATTGTTGAAAACCGCATCCAACGTGCCGCCGGTGCGCGCCAAAATCTCTGACACCGCCGCCGTGATGCTCGCCTCATCGGTGTAATCAAGCCGCAGGCTTTCCAGCCCCTCTCCGCGCAGCCTCTCGCAATCGGTCTCTGCACGGCAGGTCGCAAAAACCCGCCAGCCTGCACGCTTCAAACCATGCGCCGCATCATAACCGATGCCCGTGGAACAGCCGGTGATCAGAATGCTCTTGTCGCTCATGCCCGGCCCCTCAAACTGCCTGTCTGGCTTTGCCTCGGCCTAGTCAATTTCGGGGCCACTGGCAACCACATCTGCAGCCCCTAAACCCGCTCAGGGGGCGCGGCAAACATCCGGCTCATGGCTTGTGACCAGATAGGCCGAGGGCGTCCCCCCACCGCAACGCCCAAGCAAATGCAGCGGGTCCGGATTACCCGGCGGCAGACCGCGAAAGGCTTCTGACAACATCAATGGCCCCAAGCTAACGCCGTCTTGCGTCGTCGAGACCAGCATCATTGCCCGCACAGCGGCAGTTTCCGCCAATACCGGCAGATCTTGAGGTAAAATCTCTGGGAAATAGGGCATCTTGCCGCTGACCGCCGGGCCAAGCTGCGGGCCCGTCCCATCACGCGCGACCTCCGGCCCTGCCCCAAGGCCCTGCCCGGACCCTGTCTCCGCGACAAGCCGGCCCAGACCCGGCGGCGCCTCAATCCCCACCGGGATCATCAGCAAAACCGTGCATACCACCGCGAACCAAAACCAAACCGAGCGTAACATGCCCCACCCCATACACACCATCAGAAGGCTAACCCATGCCCTGCAGGCTTGCGCAAGTAAAATCATACCAAGGGCCGCGATAACTTTCCGACTGGACCCGGCGGCTCTGGCGAATTAGATCACGAGGCATGAGCGATGAGATTGACGACACCACACCCCTGACCGGTACCTCCTCTGAACCGCTGTCGCGCGCTATCGGCGAGCGGTACCTGACCTATGCGCTGTCCACGATCATGCACCGCGCCCTGCCCGATGCCCGCGACGGGTTGAAACCCGTTCACCGGCGCATCCTTTATGCGATGCGCGAACTCAAACTCAGCCCCACCGGGGGGTTCCGCAAATCGGCCAAGATTTCAGGCGATGTGATGGGGAATTATCACCCCCATGGCGATATGGCGATTTATGACGCCATGGCCCGCCTCGCCCAGCCATTCGCGATGCGTTATCCGCTGGTCGATGGTCAGGGCAATTTCGGCAATATCGACGGCGATAACCCGGCCGCCGCGCGTTACACCGAGGCGCGCCTGACGGCAGCGTCAGAGGCGCTGATGGAGGGGCTGGCCGAAAACGCCGTGGATTTCCGCCCCAATTACGATGGCACTTTGGAAGAACCGGTGGTGCTGCCTGCGGCCTTCCCCAACCTTCTGGCCAATGGCTCCAGCGGCATCGCGGTTGGCATGGCCACCAATATTCCGCCCCATAACCTGCATGAGCTGATCGACGCCTGCCTGCATCTGATCAAGACCCCCGATGCACGTGACGACACGTTGGTTGGCTTCGTGCCCGGCCCTGATTTCCCCACCGGGGGCGTGATCGTCGAGCCGCGCGAATCCATTCTGGAAACCTATCGCACCGGGCGCGGCGCCTTCCGCCTGCGCGCCAAATGGCATGTCGAGGATCTGGGCCGTGGCACCTGGAATATCATCGTCACCGAAATTCCCTATCAGGTGCAGAAATCCAAGCTGATCGAGCGGCTGGCCGAGGTGATCCAGCTTAAGAAAGTGCCGGCCCTTTCCGATGTGCGCGACGAAAGCGCCGATGATATCCGCATCGTGCTGGAACCGCGTTCCAAGAATGTCGATCCTGAAATGCTGATGGGCATGCTCTTTCGCAACTCTGAACTTGAGACGCGTTTTTCGCTGAACATGAACGTGCTGATTGACGGGCGCACCCCCAAGGTCTGTTCGCTCAAAGAGGTGTTGCGCGCCTTTCTTGACCACCGCCGCGAGGTTCTGCAGCGCCGCAGCCAGCACCGCATGGAAAAGATCGACGCGCGGCTGGAAATCCTTGAAGGCTTCATCATCGCCTTTTTGAACCTTGACCGGGTGATCGACATCATCCGCTATGACGCCGAACCCAAAGCCGCGCTGATGGCGGAAAACTGGGGCCGCGACCATGTCCGCGCCACCTCGGAGCGGGACTATAAGCCGCCTCTGCCCGGCGAAGGCGAATTGTCCGAGGCGCAGGCCGAAGCGATCCTCAACATGCGCCTGCGCTCCTTGCGCAAGCTTGAAGAGATGGAGCTGAAGCGCGAACGCGATGCGCTGATGGCAGAACGCGCCGAGCTGGACGATCTTCTGGCCAGCGAATCCCTGCAATGGGCGCGCATCGCCAAGGACCTCAAAGAGGTGCAAAAGACCTTTGGCCATTCCGCCCCCGGCGGCGCGCGGCGCACCCAGTTTGCCGAAGCGGGCGTGGTCGAGGAAGTCCCGATCGAGGCGATGATCGACCGCGAACCGATCACCATCATCTGCTCCAAGATGGGTTGGATCAGGGCGATGAAGGGTCATCAGGCACTGGATGCCGAGGTCAAGTTCAAGGACGGCGACGAGGCCCGTTTTGCCCTGCATGCTGAAACCACCGACCGCATCCTGCTGGTGGGGTCGAACGGGCGGTTCTACACGCTTTTGGGCGCCAACCTGCCCGGCGGGCGCGGCATGGGTGAACCGGTGCGCCTGCTGGTCGATCTGCCGAATGAGGCCGATATCGTCGATCTGATCGTCTACCGCGCGGGCGCCAAATATCTGGTGGCCTCCTCCGAAGGGGACGGTTTCATCGTGCCTGCGGACGAAGTCGTGGCCCAGACCCGTGCGGGCAAGGTGGTGCTGAACGTCAAGGACGGGGTCAAGGCGCAGGTCTGCCGTGCCGTCACCGGCGATCATGTCGCGGTGGTTGGCGATAACCGCAAAGTGTTGCTTTTCCCCTTGGCCGAATTGCCGGAAATGGGGCGCGGCAAGGGCGTGCGTTTGCAAAAATACAAGGATGGCGGCCTGTCCGACGCCACGACTTTCACGCTTTCCGAAGGTCTAAGCTGGAAAGACCCCGCCGGGCGCACACGCACCGAAACCGAGCTTGGCGAATGGCTGGCCAAACGCGCCGCCGCAGGCAGAATGGCGCCGCGCGGCTTTCCGCGCGACAACCGGTTTAACTGAGGTCCGCTTTCCTTCGCCTTGGCTGAAATACCCGGCCAACACCGTCGCAGGCTCAGGCGCCCGCCCACATCCGCAACAGGTTCGACCGGGTCTTGGCCAGCCGGTCGAATTGCGCGGATTTGCCGCCCACCGCATGCGCCTCTTCAACCGCCCGGTCCAGATCGAACAGAATCTCGCGCTGATCGGCATGGCGGATCCAGCTTTGCACCCAGCCGACCATGGCAAGCCGCGAGCCGCGCGTCACCGGCTCGACCCGGTGCAATGTCGTCGAGGGGTAAAGGATCAGATCGCCCGCGCCGGGTTTGAAGGCCCGGGCTTCGGCCATATCCTCGACGATCAGCGCACCGCCGTCGTAGGTTTCCGGGTCTGAAAGGAACAGGGTGAAGGAAATATCCGTGCGGATACCGCCCATCAGCGCGTCATCGACATGCAAGCCATAAGTTTGCCCCGCCCGGTAACGCGACAGGATCAGGGGCGTCATCGCCCTTGGCCGCGCCGCCGATTGAAAAAGCGCATTGGCCGCCAGCGCCGCCCCGACCTTGGCCTGAAGGGC
>JBATTI010000443.1:0-4104 GCA_049670445.1 Albidovulum sp.
CCAAGAAGCTTGGCGGTTTTGTCGAAAGCTTCGCCGGGGGCGTCGTCGATGGTGCCGCCAAGGCGGGTGAAGCGGTCTGGCGCATGTGCGATCAAGAACTGGCAGTGGCCGCCAGAGACTAAAAGCATCAGATAAGGAAAGGCCAGTCCATCGGTCAGGCGCGGTGTTAGCGCATGGCCCGCAAGATGGTTTACGCCAACCAGTGGCAATCCAGATCCGGCGGCTAGCCCCTTGGCGCACATCACACCAGACAAAACCCCGCCAATCAGCCCCGGCCCGGCGGTAACGGCGATACCGTTCAGGCCGCCAAGCGTTAGACCCGCCTCTTCGAGGGCGGCCTCTACGCAATGATCAAGCTTTTCGGCATGGGCGCGGGCTGCGATTTCCGGGACGACCCCGCCAAAGTCGGCGTGCAGATCAGTCTGCCCTATAACGATGGATGATAAGATCGTGGCCTTGCCATCCGCAAGGCGCACCACTGCGGCTGCAGTATCGTCGCAGCTGCTTTCCAGCCCAAGAAATGTAATGGCGTGGGTCATCGCTCTGCCGTTGCGTGATGTCACTGGCGGGGGTAACACCGGGTTAGCCGCCGCACAATCCCATGGGAGGTTGATTTGGAACGCCCGACGCTTCTTCTTATCCGACCCAAACAGGCATCGGAACGGTTCGCGGCGCAGTTTCGGGCGCGTTATGGGGCCGATTGGCCGGTGGTAATTGCGCCCCTGATGCGGACGGTCTGGCTGAACCCAAAAATAGATGCAGATGCGGCCGATGGTGTGATTTTTACATCCGAGACGGCTGTTCAGGCGTTTGTTCGGCATAACCCTGATCGGCGACTACAAGCTTGGTGCGTCGGGCCACGCACGGCACAATCCGCAAATGATGCGGGATTTCGCGTGGTTCAGGGCCCCGGTGATGCGCCGGGCCTGATCCGCAAGATCGTGGATGGCGAGCGCGGCATTCGCTTGCTTTATGTGCATGGGGTACATGTTGCGCATGACATAGAAAAGATGCTGTCTTCTGCCGGAATAGAGACTATTTCTGTTACGGCTTATGATCAGCGACCCTTGGCACTTTCGTCCAAGGCGCGGGGGCTGCTTCGTTCAGACGGCCCGGTCATTTTGCCGCTATTCTCCCGACGTTCGGCGCGGCTTATTGCGACACAGGTCGGAGGTGATTGCGCGGCACCCATTTGGATCGCAGCGCTAAGCCCTGAAGTTGCAGAGCTTGCAAATGACTTGAAGCCTGCGAAACTGCTTGTGTCGATACGGCCTGACAGCGAAGCTATACTGGAAGTCATGCAACACTTTGCGAATCCTGCCGCTTTGGCTTGAGTGGTGGTCGGTGCGATATTAGATTACGAAGGTAAATGCGCATCGATAATGCCGTCGGTGGAATTAAGGAGGGCAGCATGGCGCGAACCAAGAAAGCCGACAATGCCCAGGCAGATGGTGTTGCACCAGTGTTGCCGGAAGAGATTGTCGAAGCCGTTGCAGAAGAGCCTGCCCAGGCTGAGCCAGATTTAGCACCCGATTCAGAACCAGATTCTGTGGCAGATGAAGTAAACCTTGAACCGGAGCCTGCTGCATCCGACAGGGCTGATGATACCGGTTCCCATACATTGCCAATACCGCAAGAAAAACGCCGCAGCGGCTTTTGGCCTTTGTTTTTTGGCGGTGCCGTTGCGACGGGTCTGGGGTTTGGTGCAGCCGCCTATTTGGCAACGACCTACCCGGAGGCGCTTGGCATTGGCGGATCTGCGGGTGTTGATCAGCGCTTGTCGGACCATGACAAACGGTTGACCGACCTTGCCGGGGCATTGGCCGCCATACCGCATGGCGCGGATAATTCTGCCGCGAATGATGCCTTGCGCGCAGATTTGGAGGCGGAAAATACAGCGGTGGTAAAGGCGGTCGGTGAATTGGAAAGCCGCCAAGTAGCGCTTGAGGCTCGGATAGCTGCCCTTACGACGCAGTTAGAGGCATTGGAATCCATACCGTCGGGCGCCGCCGCAGCCTCTGCCGCGCAGGTGGCGGCAGCAACGGAAGCTGCCGCGCAGCAAGCCCTGGCGGCGCAAGAGGATGCCGCACAGGTCAAGGCGAATGCTGAAGCAATGGCGCAACAAGCGCAGCTGGGTGCCGCGCTGAGTGAGCTGAAGGTCGCGTTTGAAGCTGGCACCGCCTTGGACGGGCCGTTGAAAAAAATGATGGCGGCCGGGGTGACGGTGCCAGAGGCCTTGGCATCCCAGGCGCAGGGGGTGCCTACACAGTCGGCCTTGCGGCAAAGCTTTCCGGCTGCTGCGCGTGCGGCACTGGCCGCATCCCTTGCCGAAACGGCAGATGGCGGTCTTGCAGATCGGTTGACGGCTTTTGTGCGAAGCCAAACCGGCGCAAGATCATTGACACCGCGGGCCGGTGAAGACCCTGACGCGATATTGAGCCGTGCTGAGGCCGCCCTGGGCACTGGAGATCTTAAAACCGCGTTGGTTGAAATAGCGACACTGCCAGAGGCCGGACGTGCGCGTTTGGCGGAATGGACTGGCCTTGCCGAACGCCGACTGGCAGCGGCCGCGGCAATAGCTGCGTTGGCGGCGGATATGGAATGAGTACGGTATTATGATTTGGTCCTTTATCAAAATCGCGATTTTTGTGACCGCTGTTGCGGCGGCAACGTTGCTTGCCAGCTATCTTGGCGATACGGGCGGCGGGGTACGCATTGCGATCGCCAATCAAGAATTCACCTTGGGACCGGTGCAATTCTTGATTGGGGTTGTGGTCGTGATTGCCATCCTTTGGCTGGTTCTCAAATTGCTTAGTCTGATGATCGCGGTGCTGCGGTTTATCAACGGGGATGAGACTGCGATCAGCCGGTATTTTGACCGCAACCGCGAACGCAAAGGCTATTTGGCCCTATCTGAAGGCATGATGGCGTTAGCCTCGGGCGACGGGCAGTCGGCGATTTCGCAAGCGGCGCGGGCCGAGAAATTCTTGCGCAAGCCGGAGCTTACAAATCTTTTGACTGCTCAGGCCGCTGAAATGGCAGGTGATGTGCGCAAGGCCGGGGAAGTTTACAAACGCCTTTTGGGCGATGACCGAACCCGCTTTGTTGGCGTGCGCGGCCTCATGAAACAAAGGCTTGCTGCGGGCGATACGGAAACTGCGCGCCGCCTTGCGGAGAAGGCGTTCTTGATGAAGCCTTCGAACAAAGAGGTCCAAGATACGCTGTTTGGGTTGCAATCCACCAATGGCGATTGGGCCGGTGCCCGACGCGTTCTGGCGGCAAAGCTTAAGCACGGGGATTTGCCACGTGACGTTCATCGCCGCCGTGACGCGATCTTGGCGTTGCAAGAGGCCAAGACGGTGATCTCAGAAGATGCCTCGATTGAGGCGCGAGAGGCGGCCATTGCCGCCAATAAGCAATCGCCCGATTTGATCCCGGCAGCCGTAATGGCAGCCCATGGCTACATTTCGGCGGGCAAGCCGAAGTATGCACTGCGCATCCTCAAGAAGACCTGGCAGGTTCAGCCGCATCCCGATCTGGCCGCAGCATTCGCAGCGCTGGTACCTGATGAAACGCCGCTTGCAAGGCTCAAGCGGTTTGAGCAGCTCTTTGCCCTTAACCCCGACCATGAAGAGACGCGGCTTTTGAAGGCCGAGATCAATCTGGTCGCCGAAGATTTCCCGGCAGCCCGTCGCGCGCTGGGCGATCTTCTTGATACGCACCCAACGACCCGGACGCTTACGATTATGGCCGCGATCGAACGGGGTGAGGGTGGTGATGATGCGGTGGTGCGCGGCTGGTTGACGCGAGCCTTATCTGCTAGCCGCGGCCCTGAATGGGTATGCGACAAATGCCAGCACATTAATGCTGTCTGGTCGCCGGTTTGCGATAGCTGTGGTGGCTTTGATACGCTGAGCTGGCGAGAGCCTGAACATGCCGCAACCTCGGTGACCAGCACCGATTTGCTGCCATTGGTTGTGGGATCAAGCGCGGTCGAGCAGGAAAAAAAACCAGAGGATGACGCCGCTTCCATAAACTCAGACCAGCGCGCCGCCGTTTATGATGCCGAGTTTATCGACGATCTTCCCCGAGATAAGTCAGCGG
>JBATTI010000444.1:0-2341 GCA_049670445.1 Albidovulum sp.
GAGCAGGTGACCGGATCGGTGCGTTGGCGGGAATCGGTTGAATGGATGGCGGCCCAGGGCATTGACGAATTTTGGGAAATCGGCGCGGGCAAGGCCCTGTCGGGGATGATCCGGCGGATAGCCAAGCAAGCGGAATGCCGTGCCGTGGGCACGCCAGAGGATGTGGCGGCGGTGATCGGGTAAGGAAACCTTGGGTGGGGCCCGGAGTAGGGTGGGGCCCAGAGTAGGGTGGGGCCCGGAGTTTCAGGAAGAGTTGAACCCAGGGGAAATTGGCCTGTACCAGGCTTTCGGAGGAGAGAAAGATGTTCGATTTAAGTGGTAAGTCTGCATTGGTAACGGGCGCATCGGGTGGAATCGGGGCCGCAATTGCGCGGGCTTTGCACGGTGCCGGTGCCAATGTAGCGCTTTCAGGAACCAGAGAGGCCCCGCTGGCTGAACTGGCCGCAGAACTTGGGCCGCGTGCATTCGTGTTGACCTGTGATCTGGCGGATGCCGCATCGGTCGACGACTTGCCCAAGCGAGCGATCGAGGCGATGGGTGCCGTTGATATTCTGGTCAACAACGCCGGGGTCACGCGTGACAATCTGATGATGCGGATGTCGGATGATGAATGGGATGCGGTGATCAACGTCAACCTGACCTCCGGTTTCCGGCTGTGCCGGGGGGTGTTGCGCGGCATGATGAAGGCGCGCTGGGGACGGATTGTGAATATCACCTCGGTCGTTGGTATGGCGGGCAATGGCGGGCAGGCGAACTATGCGGCCTCCAAGGCGGGGATGGTGGGCATGTCCAAATCCCTTGCCGATGAAGTTGCCAGCCGCAACATTACCGTCAATTGCGTGGCTCCGGGCTTTATCGCCACGCCCATGACCGACAAGCTGACGGATGAGCAAAAAGAACGCATCTTGCGGGATATTCCCGCCGGACGCATGGGCGACCCTGCCGAGATTGCATCGGCGGTTCTTTATCTGGCCAGCCAGGAAGCCGCCTATGTGACGGGTGCCACCTTGAATGTGAACGGCGGCATGGACATGATCTGAGCGGATCAATTGAGGCATTGCGAAAGCGTTTGCCTCGGGTCTAGACTGTGCTATAGGCGGCGCGGACTTGCCGGGGTATCCATTCGGATGCCGTTCCGGTGGCCTTGCCACTATGAGGCCGCAACCGCTCTGTAAGAGCAAGAAACCAACAGGCGGGACTTCCCGCAAAGCAGAGGAATTGACATGAGCGACATCGCGGATCGCGTTAAAAAGATTGTCGTCGAGCATTTGGGCGTCGAAGCAGACAAGGTAAGTGAAAGCGCCTCGTTTATCGACGACCTCGGCGCTGACAGCCTTGATACGGTTGAACTGGTCATGGCCTTCGAGGAAGAATTCGGGATCGAGATCCCCGATGATGCAGCCGAAACCATTCAGACCTTCGGCGACGCGGTGAAGTTCATCACTGAAGCGGCCTGAAACAGGCCCTTCGACGCGAGGTTCAGAGCGGCGCCCCTTCGGGCGCCGTTTGCTTTTGGCGGTCGGATGCGGGCAGGGCTGGGCTATCCTTGGATGAATTCGCCTGTGATGGAGCGGCTGGCATGGCACCTTACATAGAAACCGAACGGCTGATCCTGCGCGAGATGCGGCGCGATGACTTTGCTGCATTTGCAGCGATCTGGCGCGAAGCCGAGGTGGTGCGGTTTATCGGGGCCGAGGCGCGTAGCGAAGCCGACAGCTGGTCCGCGTTTTTGAAAAATGCCGGAAGTTGGGCGATTGAGCGATTCGGCCAATGGGCGATTGTGCGAAAGTCGGACGGTGTTTTTTGCGGGCAGGTGGGGTTTTTTCGGGCGATGCGCGGCCTTGGCGCCGATTTCGACGCGGCCCCGGAGGCAGGCTGGGTCCTGGGCGCTGAATTCCACGGCCAGGGCTATGGCCGTGAGGCGGTGACGGCCGCGCATATGTGGTTTGACGCCCAGCCCTTTGGCGGCAAAAGCCATGCGATTATCGAGACCGGTCATGCGGTATCCTTGGGCCTTGCCACACGTCTTGGCTATCGGGTGATGCGAGAGGCGGATTTTGCCGGTGCCAGAGTTAAGCTATTGGTGCGTTCACCGGGTCAGGGCGGGTGATCCGGGCCTGCGCGCTTTGGTTTATGTGCCAAGCCTCGCGCGGTTTCGCCCCTATTTCCTGACCCGTGTTGCACGGGTTGGGGCTGGCGTGTATCAGGAAACGGATAAAGAGAACGCTGGGGGGCCTTTATGCGTCGGGTGGTTATTACGGGTCTGGGAATGGTGACGCCGCTGGCTTGTGGCGTGGAAGAAACCTGGGGGCGGCTGATTGCCGGGCAATCGGGCGCGGGA
>JBATTI010000445.1:0-1569 GCA_049670445.1 Albidovulum sp.
ACGCACGCCACTGTGAACCGCCGCACTTTGCCCGGCGGAGTGATCATGGCGCACCAGCCGCAGATGCGGCTTTTGCGCGGCCAGACCCGCCACCACGCCTGCGGTATCATCCCCCGATCCGTCATCAACGACGATAATCTCATACGCCCCGTAAGGCGCGCAGGCCTTTTCGATATCGGCCAGAAGCTGGCCGATATTTCCCGCCTCGTTCTTAGCGGGAATGACGATTGAAATGGCGATCATCGGGGCCCGAGGTCCTGCAGTTAAGATTGGTCAGGCCCTGCTACTTGAGCCCTGCCCCATTGTAAACGTATGCGCGCCCGACGCCAGAGGCCGCAGGCGCCTATCTGCCGCGAGCTAATCAGCCGCCAGGCTGGCGGTGCTGGCGGCAGAGGCAGCCCGGCCCAGACGCCTTTCGCGGTAAAACGTATAAATGCCGGTTGCCACCACAATCAAAGCCCCAGCCAAGGTCCAATGATCGGGAAATTCGCCAAATACCCCCCAGCCAAGCAAGATCGCGGCCACCAAAGACGTGTAGCGAAACGGCGCCACCACCGCGATGTCGCCAACCCGCATGGCCATGACCACGGTCAGATAGCCGACAATCAAGAACCCCGCCGCCCCGGCGATCAGCCCCGCATGTCTGGCTGACACCGGCACAACCTCGCCAAATGGCAAAACACAAACCGCCCCCAGGGCCACCGAAAGGGCCGCGTAAAACGCCACCGTCACCGAGGGAACCGCGCGCGAGATGCGCCGCGTCGCCAGATCGCGCAGCACGACAAACCCCACCGAAACCAGCCCCAGAACCGACCAGCGGTCAAAGCCCTCGGTCCCCGGCCGCACGATCATCATCACCCCGACAAAGCCGATCAGGATCGCCGAGATCCGCCGCCAGCCCACCGGCTCGCGCAGCAACACCGCCCCGGCCAGCGTCACGGCCAGCGGCAGCGATTGCAGGATCGCCGAAAGATTGGCAAGCGGCATGTGTTTGAGCGCGGTCAGAAAGGTAAACGTGCCGCCGACCTCGCCCAAGGTGCGCAGCGCGATCCAAAGCCGGTCCCCTCCCGGCACCGCCAGACGCAATTGCCCCATCGCCAGCCCGATGGCGGCAAGCGCGGTCAGCGTCAGCACCCCGCGCAGGGCAATCGCCTGAAAGACCGGCAGGTTTTCGGTGACCGCCTTCATGCAGGCATCATTGAGGGTAAAACCGATCATCGCGGCCATCATCAGTGCCGCGCCACGAAGATTGTCGGAAAGAACCATGGCCTGCCTGACATATGGATTGCGGATCGCCTTCGGGCAGTAGTTATCTTCCCGGCGCAAGGCAATCCCTGTCACGCCGGTGCTGCCGCAAAAGCAGGGGCGATTGAGGCCCTGCGAAAAAGCTTGCGGGCAAGAAACCCGCCGCGCCGCTTCGCGCCCGGCGCGCAGCATCTATGGCCAAGGGTCACGAGGGGCTGGCCGCGGGGTTCTGCTAAGGCCGCTTAGCGGGACGGAGCCGGCCTTGGATGATGCCTATTGCGCTCTCTTGAAAGCAGCTGTCGCAACTCCCATCGCAATCAAGGC
>JBATTI010000446.1:0-5120 GCA_049670445.1 Albidovulum sp.
CAAAGATTTGGGCGCGTTAGCTGATGAGTGATGTTTCAAGTTAAACGCGAAACGCTTTAGGCCCCACCCTTACCCCGGCCAAAGCGCGACATGATGTCCAACAGATCATCGGTGTTGATGCCCGGACATATCTTGCCCATGGGCTTGATGGTTGGCGTGTCTTCGCCCGCGACCATGGCGTTGATCACACTTTCATCCACCGCCTCGACCGCGGCCATGTAAAGCGGCGTCATCTCTTCCCAGTTCAGGCTTTTATGATCAAGCACGGGGCCCGCATGTGCGGGCATGGGCATGGGATTCGCGGTTGAGAGCGCCAGAAATATATCGCCCGAGCTGTTCCCGCCGGGCGAGCCAGAGCGGCCAATGCCAAGGGCCGCGCGTTTGGCCAAGGCACGCAAAAGCAGCCCCGACAGTGGCGCATCGGTGGCCAGAATGACGATGATTGATCCGGTTTCCTTATCGCGGCGGATCTCCTTGCGCGGGTTTTTGCCCGGCATATGCTGGCCAACTGGCACGCCCAGAACCGTCAGCCAATCGCGGCTGCCGTAATTGGCCTGCACAAGGGCCGCGACCATATAGGTCGCCCCGCCGATGGTGACCCGGCGCGATGATGTGCCGGTGCCGCCCTTGAAATCATAGGCCACCATGCCGTTGCCGCCGCCGGTAGCACCCTCGGCAACCGGCCCCGAGGTTGCGGCCTCAAGTGCTGCTAGCGCATGATCAGAAGTGACGTACATGGCATTGATATCATTAAGCATCCCGTCATAGGTCTCGGCCACGATCGGCATCGCCCAGGCATCGCCCTTGGCGAAATACTGTGCATATCTGCGGATCATCCAACGGGTAGCCCCATCGTGAACGGCCCCGACGCCATGGGTATTGGTGATGCAGATCGGTCCGATGAAATAGCCCGCGTCATTGACCCAATGCACCCCGGTCATCTCGCCATTGCCATTCAGCGAAAAGAATCCCGCCCAGACCGGCTGCGGATCGCCCGCATCCTGACGCGGGATAATGGCGGTGACGCCGGTGCGCATTTTCTTGGCGGGATCGGTCAGCGTGGTGAAGCCGACGGATATGCCCGCCACATCGGTAATCGCATTGAAGGGGCCCGGTGTTCCGGGGAAAGGCAGGCCCAGTTCACGGGCGCGGGGTTTGGTCATGGTCGGTCCTGTGGCGCGGGCAGCATGATCGACTTTTAACCTGTCTTGCCCTCGCCCGGCAGCCCCCATTCGCGCAAATCATTGACCAGGATCATCGCGACCCTGCGAAAAGCCGCGCGCATCTTGTCGACATGGGCGCCTTCATGGCCAAGATCGGCAATCGCCTGATCCATCAGCGCCAGCCAGCTTTCGGCATCTTCAAGGCTGATCGGCACATGCGCATGCATAAGGCGCACCTCCATCGAGCCATGTTTTTCCTCGTAATACCGCCGTCCGCCAAGGAAGCCGCAAAGAAAATCGAACTGCTCATCGCGGACATGGGCAAGCCCGTGGCCACGAAAATGCAGCCGCATAAGGTTTTCACCGCGCGGGTCAGTTTCCACAAGGTCATAGAAATGGTTCACCAGGGCGCGCAGCGCCACCTCTCCGCCCAATTCCTCCAGCGTATTTCGAACCATCTGCCCTCCTGACAAGCCTCAGCTTTGCGGCCGCGTCTTCTTCGGGTCGTAATGGGACAAGGGCACAATCTTCGCAGGCAGACGTTTTTGAATGCCGTCCAGCTTGCCCACTTCAACTTCGGTACCGACCTCGGCATGGGCGACATCGACCCGTGCCAGCGCGATGTTCTGGCCCAAGATAGGTGAGCGCATGGAAGAGGTGATCTCTCCTATCTGGGCGCGGCCAACGCGCACGCAGTCACCGTGGCCGACCTGCACATTGCCATCAATGACCAGCCCGACCATCTTGCGGCTGGGATGTTCCTTGCGGCGGATCAGCGCCTCGCGACCGATGAAATCATCGGGCTTGGACTTCAAAGGCACGGTAAAGCCGATGCCCGCCTCGAACGGATCGGTCTGATCGGAAAACTCATAGCCCGCGAAGATCAGCCCCGCCTCGATCCGAACCATATCAAGCGCCTCCAGCCCCATCGGCGTCAGGCCGTGGTCCTTGCCCGCCTCCCAGATCGCATCGAAAACCTCACCGGCCTGACGCGGATGGCACCAGACCTCATAGCCCAACTCACCGGTATAGCCGGTGCGTGACACCACAACCGGCACCCCGTCCGCACCGCCGATACGGCCGATGGTAAAGCGAAACCAGCCAAGCTCTTGCATCGTCGGCTGATGCGGCGGGGTCCAGATCACCTTTTTCAACAAATCGCGGCTTTCCGGCCCCTGCACGGCAAGGTTATGCAACTGATCGGTCGAAGAGCGCACCAGAACCTTCAGCCCCAGCTTTTCGGCCTGTTCACGCAGCCAGATGCCCGAATAATCGTCGCCGCCCACCCAGCGGAAGTTGTCCTGCCCCAGCCGGAAGACCGTGCCATCGTCGATCATCCCGCCATGCGGATAGCACATCGCCGAATAGACGATCTGCCCGACGGCGAGCGTCTTCATATTCCGCGTCAGCGTAAATTGCATCAAGGCTTCTGCATCGGGGCCGGTGATCTCCCATTTGCGCAAGGCGGAAAGATCCAGCACGATGGATTTTTGTCGGCAGGCCCAATATTCCTCAATCGGCCCGGCCTCGGCAAAGCTGTTGGCCAGCCAATAGCCGCGATATTCCACGAAATTGCGGGTCAGCTTTGACAGGCGGTCATGAAACCCGGTTTCTTTGGTCATGAGTGGCTCCGAATCTTTGGTGGGGCGGTAGGCCACCGCGCGTTTGAACGTCTCTGCGCCCGAATAGGTGCGCACATGAATATCGGTCGGGTTCCAGCCATTGGCGGCCGAGGTGTCATCGGGGCAAGCGGATGTCACGCAGACCAGATCGGTCAGCGCGCGGGCCAGAACATAATCGCCAGGGCGCGACCAGGGTTCATCGGCATACATGATACCATGATCATCAACGCCGGTGTTGAAGTAGAAATTGGCGGCCATCCAGCCGTTGCGCGCGCCGATACCGTGTTTGGATAAGGCGTGGTTGAAATTATCCGAACAATTCACATGCCCCGGATAGCCGATATCGTCGTAATATTTCGCGGTACAGGCCAGATTGAACGCATCATGACGCCCGCAGGTATCTTGGATGATCTCGACCAGCGGCACGAAGTCCTGATCGAAATATTTCGAATGCAAGCCCGGCATCGGATAGGCATGGCCCATCGCACTTCGGGTCGCGGTGACATCCAGCGCATGTTCGATCCCGCGGTCAAGCTTGCGCGCCGAAAAGCACTGAAAATCCGTGCATTGGCGGCCATCGACATCGATGATCTGGAAGTAATCACCTTCTTTTACGAAATAGGTTTGGGCTGTCGCGGATTTGACCCGCAGATCAAGCAGCGGATCGGCCAGTGGATCGGGCAGTTCGAACCGCGCGGCAGAGATCGGCTTGGCGCGGGTCAGATGCAGCGTCAGCGGGGTTGCGGTATCTTGCGCTTCGGGCACCATTGACCCACCGGGGGCGGCAATGATGGCCACACCGGCGCGGGTGGCGGTAAAGCTTTCCTCCGTGCCCGCAGGTGTATCGGCACCAAAAAGCCGGATCGCACCACCCTGGCCCAGATCAATGCCACGCCTTTCCATTCCGGCGCGCAGCTTGGCAAGGCTGGCATCGCCCGATGTCAGCAGCGCCTTAAGGCCCGCCGCATCGCTATTGCCCGACTGGCCCAATATCCCTGCATCAATGCGGCCATCAGCACCAGCCACCACAATCTCGCAAGGCTGGCCACCTTCGGCATTGACGATGCGCAGACGGTCGCCCTCGGCGATCTCGACAAGGATCGCACCTGCACCTTCAATGTTATAACGCTCAGCGCCGCGCGGCGCATGCAGGCCAATCGGCTCATGGATCAGGGTGGCGCGCGGCGGCCCGAGCCGGACCGAAGGATGAATCATCAGGGACATCTGGCCTCCTCCACGAATTGAATACACGGAAACATTGTTTAACCTGAAGAATACCGATTCTGCCCTGTCCCGCAAGTAAGATATGGACCGCCACGCCAATTTGCCTCAAAACAAGGCGCAAACCAAGATCGGATCGGCCATGCTTTCACTGACCCTCGGCATTATCGCAGCCCTTGCCTGGGGGGTGCATGATGTTTGCGTGCGCTTCGTGACCGCACGGGTTGGTGTGCCTGTAGCCTTGATGGTGGTGCTGGCAACCGGGCTGATCATACTGACCCCGCTGACGATCTGGATCGCCGATTGGGGGGCGCTAAACCCGGCGGCCAGTTTTGCGTCTGTTGCCACGGGTCTTATCTATAGCCTTGGTTATTATGGGCTTTATCGGGCCTTCGCGATTGGCCCGGTCCGGCTTGTGGCACCGGTCACCGGCGCTTTTCCGATCTTGTCGCTGGCATGGGCCGCGGCGCAAGGCCAGCCCCCGACACTGGGCCAGATCGGCGCGGTCGTGGCGATTGTGGCGGGGGTTGGATTGACGGCAGCACTGTCGGATCAAGACGATAGCCAAGGCAACGGGTCGACCAAGGCCGCCCTATGCTGGGCCGTGCTTGCCGCCTGCGGATTTGCGCTGACCTTCGCCGTCGGGCAGTTCGCCAGCGCGTCGGGGGCGGTGGTGACCTCTCTCCTGATCTCGCGCCTGGTGGCCTTTGCAGCACTTTTGACAGCAACTTTGCTGATAACCGGGCGGCCCCGTTTGGGGTCGGGCGTTCCTTGGAAACTGTTGCTGGCAATGGGCGCTTGTGACGCGCTCGCACTAAGCCTCGTGCTGGCGGCGGGCAGCCTGCCCAATCCGGAATTCGCCTCTGTCGCCTCATCCACCTTCGGGATGGTGACCATCCTTTTGGCCTGGGGCTTCTTGAAGGAAAAAATGACCCCCCCGCAATGGGGGGCCGTGGCCATGGTCTTCGCCGGGATCGGCTATCTGGCCCTTTAAGGTGTAAGTCCTTTTGGTTCTGGTAGGGCGTTTGCTCTGCAGGTTGCGGTGAGGGTATTGGCCAGCAGGCAAGCGATGGTCATGGGACCGACGCCGCCGGGGACGGGGGTGATGGCCCCG
>JBATTI010000447.1:0-2314 GCA_049670445.1 Albidovulum sp.
CGAAGGTAGAAATGCGGGATGGTCTGCTTGGCCTCTGTAAGGCGGGCCGCAATGATTTTGCGCATACCGTCGAGCGGGACTTCTTCGTATTTGCGGCCTTCATAGATCTTGGCAACGGTACTTGCGGCCATGCTGACCGGCATCGTCGCGGTCGATTCAGATGCAGATACCGGGGCCGGTGCGACGGTGGTCTGGGCGGCCGTTGGTGCGCTTGATGCAGCCTCTACATCGGCTTTGACGATGCGCCCATGGGGGCCGGAACCTGCAAGAGCCGCAAGATCAACCCCCTTTTCCTTGGCCAGCCGTCGGGCCAGTGGGGATGCGACGATACGGGCGCCGGATGCAACCGGTGCAGCGGCCGCGGTCGGGGCAGGTGCTGCCCCGGTGAGTTTGGTATCGGGTTTGGTTTCAGCCTTGGCTTCGGGCTGTGCGGCTTTGGCCGTTGGCAACGCATCAGCACTTTCACCATCTTCCAGCATGATGGCGATAGCCGTGTTGACTTTCACCCCCGCCGTCCCCTCGGCCACTAGGATCTTGCCGACCACGCCCTCGTCAACGGCTTCGAATTCCATCGTGGCCTTGTCGGTTTCAATTTCGGCCAGGATGTCGCCGGATGACACAGTATCACCCTCTTTTACCAGCCATTTCGCCAATGTGCCTTCCTCCATCGTGGGGGACAGCGCGGGCATCAGAATTTCGGTTGCCATCGTCTTATCTCCTCAGCGATAGGTGACTGTTTTCACCGCTGCCACGACCTCGTCAGAGGTGATCAGCGCCAGTTTTTCAAGGTTCGCGGCATAGGGCATCGGCACATCCTTGCCGGTGCAATTGATGACCGGTGCGTCAAGGTAATCAAACGCCTCCTGCATCAGCACAGATGAGATATGGCCGCCGATGGACCCCACAGGCCAGCCTTCTTCGACCGTCACGCAGCGGTTGGTCTTCATCACCGATTTGATCACGCTGGCCGTGTCCATCGGGCGCAAGGTGCGCAGATCGATCACCTCGGCGCTGATACCTTCGGCGGCCAGCTTGTCGGCAGCCTCCAGCGTGTGGACCATGCCGATCCCGAAGGACACAAGCGTTACATCCGTGCCTTCGCGCCAGATCTTGGCCTTGCCAAAAGGTACGGTGAAGTCTTCCAAATCGGGCACGTCAAAAGACCTGCCATAAAGGATTTCATTTTCGAGGAATATCACCGGGTTAGGGTCACGGATTGCGGTTTTCAGCAAGCCTTTCGCATCAGCCGCCGAATAGGGCATGACCACCTTCAGACCCGGCACCTGCGCATACCAAGCCGCATAGTCTTGGCTGTGCTGGGCGCCAACGCGCGCCGCAGCTCCATTGGGCCCCCGAAACACCATCGGGCACCCCATCTGCCCGCCAGACATATAAAGCGTTTTGGCAGCAGAGTTGATGATATGGTCGATCGCCTGCATCGAAAAGTTGAAGGTCATGAATTCGACAATCGGGCGCAGACCGGCCATGGCCGAACCCACGGCGATCCCGGCAAAGCCATGTTCGGTGATCGGCGTGTCGATTATCCGTTTTGCGCCAAACCGGTCCAACAGGCCCTGGCTGATCTTATAGGCACCCTGATATTCGCCGACCTCTTCGCCCATGAGATATACATCTTCGTCGCGCGTCATCTCTTCGGCCATGGCTTCGCGCAAGGCTTCACGAACGGTCATGGTTTTCATCGCCGTGCCTTCGGGCCAATCGGGTGCGGCATCGACTTGCGGTGCTGCCGGGGCTGCGGCCACGGTCGCAGGGGCCGCTGGGGTAGGGGCCGCTGGGGCAGGGGTTGCCGGGGCCGCTTTGGCGGCAGGGGCCGCCAAGGTGTCAGCACTTTCGCCCTCTTCGATCAGCACCGCGATGGCCGTGTTGACCTTCACATTCGCTGTGCCTTCGGCGATCAGGATCTTGCCGACAATGCCTTCATCGACGGCTTCAAACTCCATCGTTGCCTTGTCGGTCTCAATCTCGGCCAGGATCTGGCCCGAGGTGACTGTATCACCCTCTTTGACCAGCCATTTCGCCAATGTGCCTTCTTCCATCGTGGGCGACAGGGCGGGCATCAGAATTTCGGTTGCCATATTGTCTATCCCCCTTACGCGTAAATATCGGTCCAGAGTTCCTCAAGCGCGGGCTCGGGGCTCTCTTTCGCGAATTCTGCGGCCGCGTTCACAACGGCTTTGATTTCCTTGTCGATGGCTTTGAGGTCATCGTCGGTTGCGTGTTTGCCTTGCAACAACAGCTCCCTCACATGTTCGATCGCATCGCGTTCTTCGCGCATCTTCTGCACTTCTTCGCG
>JBATTI010000448.1:0-10307 GCA_049670445.1 Albidovulum sp.
GGGCTGGCCGCCAACGGCGAAGAGGCCAACAGCAACGTCGAGGCCGAGGTTCGCGCCGAAGTCACAGACCTGTGCCGCAAATATCCACTCTATCCGGGGCTCTAGGGCCAAAACGTAGACCTCGGAAAGAAGAAAGGCGCCGAATAGCTCCCGGCGCCTTTCGCTTGTCTGCTGTGTGAGTTTAGTTTCTGAGGTAGGATTGCAAGCTGTCGTCCAGCGCGTCTTTCCACGGGGTGTGATGCGCCGGTGCCATCGTGCCGGTGATGACCGATTTATAGGAATGATTGCGAAAGCCCATGATGTCCTGCTTCTTGTGGTCCTTCCATTCAAAGAAGGCCTCGCAGGCACCATCGACATCGAAGCTTGGGTAATCCGTCTCGGCGATCAATTCCTTGACGTATTCGCCCTGATAATGGACCGCGTCATGCGCATCGGTGCCGGCATCTTCCTCGGCGACGCGCTTGACCACATCGGCCTCCATCTCGGCCTTGGAGGTCGGCATCTTGATCCGCCCCATGATCACATCGCGCACCCACCAGGCCTGAGCGTCGAACATGTTGAAGGTGAACCACTGATCCTGCATCCCCAGATAAAAAAGATTGGGATTATGCACGTAAGCCACGCCCTTATAGAGGTCGGCGGCCGCCAGCCGGTTCGCGGTTTTGAGCCTGAGTTCATCGGGCAAGAACGGGAAATGATGCTGATAGCCGGTGCACAAGATCACCGCATCAACTTCGGCGGTAGAGCCATCCTTGAAGGTTGCGGTCTTGCCTTCGAGCTTGGTCAAAAGCGGCACTTCTTTCCAGTTGTCGGGCCATTTATAGCCCATCGGTGCGGTGCGGTGGCTGACCGTGATCGATTTGGCGCCATATTTCCAGCATTGCGACCCGATATCCTCGGCGGAATAGCTGGTGCCGACGATCAAGATGTTCTGGCCGGCAAATTCGCATGCATCGCGGAAGTCATGCGCATGCAAAACCCGGCCGTTGAACGCATCCATCCCGGCAAACTGCGGAACATTCGGGGTTGAGAAATGGCCCGAGGCCACAATCACATTGTCGAACTCTTCCGAGTAGATCCGGTCTTTCGGCAGATCCTTGACGGTGACGGTGAATTTCTTGGTCTTGTCGTCATAGGTGACATCCTTGACCGAGGTTGAAAAACGGATCCAGTCGCGCACGCCTGCCTTTTTCACCCGGCCTTCGATATAGTCAAACAGCACGGCGCGGGGCGGATAGCTGGCAATCTGTTTGCCGAAATGCTCCTCAAAGGAATAATCGGCGAATTCCAGCCCCTCTTTCGGCCCGTTCGACCACAGATAGCGGTACATCGAGCAATGCACCGGTTCGCCATATTCATCCAGGCCGGTACGCCAGGTGTAATTCCACAGGCCACCCCAGTTCGATTGCTTTTCAAAACAAACGACCTCGGGGATATCGGCCCCTTTTGTCTTGGCGGACTGGAACGCACGCAATTGGGCAAGACCCGACGGCCCGGCACCGATAACAGCAATTCGTTTTTTCATGTTTTTGCTCCCTTTGGTCTATACCGATTTTATTTTTTGGTTCTTCTGGTTTGGACCAGTTAACGGGAATGGTTGCCCTTGTGTCAACAATTTTGCATCATGGGAAAGTGACGGCGTGATGGCAGCAAGGAAGCCTTTGGAAACGCTGGATTTGAGAAGGGCTATGGGAAAAGCATGACCAGCCTCGCGCTTGATCTGGCGGTAACCGGGAACCTGCCGCGATTCGCCACGGGCGCGTCGGATCCGTTGCGCATCGGTTTTTTGGCCCCGCTTAGCGGCCCCGTGCAATCTTGGGGTCTGCCCGGGCTATACGGCTGCCAGATCTGGACCGATTGGATCAACCGGGCGGGCGGCATGTTGATTGGGGGCCGCCGCCACCGGGTTGAATTGATCGAGGTTGATTGTGGATATGATCCCGACCTTGCCCTGGCAGGGGCGAGGACGCTGGTCCAGGACCACGATATCAAGCTGTTGCTGATGCTGGGGGGCGATACGTTTTTGCCCTTGCAAGACTATCTTGGCGAACGAAAAATCCTGACCACCACGCTTTTGCCATCAGACCTGTCGCCTGACACGCCCTATCTGATCGCCCCGTCGGAAATCCATCCGCTTTACACCGTCACCGGGGTTGATTGGCTGGCCCGCAACCGCCCCGATCTGACCCGCGTAGCCCTGTGCAGCCAGACAGATGCGGTAGGCCTTCCGTCGCTGGCCACCTATCGCGCCGCTTTCGGCGCGGCGGGGCACCGGATTGTGAAAGAAGTGCAATACCGCCCCGAAGAAACCGAAGCGGCGCAGATCGTGGCGGCCATGTTGGCCGAAGCGCCCGAGATCCTGTGCTGGTGCACGAGTTATGAGCCGATGGTCCATGCCTTGACCGAGGCGGCGCATCAGGCGGGCTTTCGTGGCCAGATCATATCTTGTACCGCCGATAATTACCCCCGCATGGTGGCGCGCACATCGCAGACCTTCATGGAGGGGTTCCTCTTCCAGTTCCCGTATTTTGATGATCCGGCTTTGCGCGAGGCTGCGTTCTTCTTCAAACGACCAGCGGCCTTTTATGAGGAATATAACCGCCGCTTTCCCGGCGCATGGACCGCCGTAAGCTGGGAATATGCGGCCGTGCTTGATCTGTGGCATGCGGCCGTGCAGACGGCGGGCACCATGGCGCCGGTATCGGTGCTTGCGGCGATGAAGCGGGCAGGGCGGGTGGATACGATCTTCGGGCCCGCCGACTGGGCCGGGCAAGAGGTGTTTGGGATCGACAATGCGCTTGTCGGCAACTGGCCGGTGGTGCGTATCGAAGGTGCGAAGGCGCGGGTGGTGGAATTTGGCTCGATCCCGGATTGGCTGGCGCTTCATGGCACGCGGCTGCGCGCCGAGATGGAGGGGTTGGGCCAGATGTGGCACCAACGGCAGGGCGGCGCGCGCGCCGCAACCCGGCTTCAGGCGCGCAGCCAACCTGCACGCAGTCAACCTGCACGCAGTCAGCCCGCACCCAGTTAGCCGGTGCGGGGTCAGCCCGCACCCAGTTAGCCGGTGCGGGGTCAGCCCGCGCCCAGTCTGCCCGCGCGGGGTCAGTCGGCCTGAAGCAGGATCTTTTGTTCCTCAACCAGCTGAAGCTTCATGAATTCGGCGGCGGTTTCGATATCGCGCGAGGTGATGGCGTTGAAAAGGCTGTTGTAGCGGCGCTGAAATTCGCGGATGCGGTTCGGCGTCAGATGGCGCTTGTTGAGTGCGGCGCGAAAGCTTTGGCGGCGCACCTCTATCACCAATTCATAGCTGGCGATCATCAGCGGGTTGCCGGTGCCCGCGGCCAGCTGGCGGTGAAATTCATCCTCTAGCCGGGCGAAGCGGCTGGCATCGGTGTGGACATCTTCCATCTCTGACAAGGTGCGCCCCAGCGCGTCGATCTGCCTTGGCGCCATGTTGACGACGGCCAGCCGCACCATTTCCGGCTCCAATATCGCGCGCATCACTTGCAGATCCAATGGGCTGGTCCGTGCCGCGACGTCGCCGCTGGCGGGGCTTTCGCCTGCATCATCGGTGCCTGCGACAAAGCTGCCACTGCCTGCCCGCCTGCGGATCACCCCCAGACCGTCAAGCACATCCAATGCCTCGCGCACGGTGTTGCGCGCCACGCCCAGCTCTCCCGCAAGGCTGCGCTCTGACGGTAAGCGTTCGTCGGCTGCGAACTCTTCAGAGCGGATTCGCGCCAGGATCGTTTCCACCACGATCCGCACCGTGGCCCCGATCGACTGATCGGCAAAAAGCGCCGAGGCGCTGACATTTTTTTGCTTCATCTAGGCGCGGTCCCATGGCGATGTGCCGTGCTTAGATGATCTTGGCGAAGCGCTGCTGTCAATCGTGCAAGGCGGCATGAAGGCCGGTAAGACGCGAAATGGCCGCCCGGATAAGGGGCGGCCACTTGCACTAATCGTACATATTTTCAGATATCGAGGGTGTTTTCATGTTCCCACTTGGAGAAATGCGATGCATAGGCGTTCCATTCGGTATGCTTGAGCTTCAAGAATGCTGCCGAGAATTCCTCGCCCATCATCGCTTTCAGCGTCTTGTCCTTGTCATAGTCGCGCAAGGCATCCAGAAGGTTCAGCGGCAGTTTAGGCGCGCCGCGCACGGTGTGGCCTTGGGTATACATGTCGATGTCATAACGCTTGCCGGGGTCGGCCTTGCTGCGGATGCCGTCAATCCCCGCCGCCAGAATGACCGCTTGCATAAGGTAGGGGTTGGCCGCCCCATCCGGCAGGCGCAACTCAAACCGGCCGGGGCCGGGGACGCGCACCATATGGGTGCGGTTATTGCCGGTCCAGGTCACCGTATTCGGCGCCCAGGTTGCCCCCGAAGTGGTGCGCGGCGCGTTGATGCGCTTGTAGCTGTTGACGGTCGGGTTGGTGATCGCGGCCAGCGCACTGGCATGTTTCATGATGCCGCCCAAGAAATGGCGGCCACGCTCTGACAGGCCAAGTTCCTTGCTGTCATCGGCAAAGACGTTTTCCTTGCCCGCCAGATCCCAGACCGAGATATGCGCATGGCAACCCGAACCGGTCAGCCCCTTGAAGGGCTTGGGCATGAAGGTTGCCCGCAGCCCATGCTTTTCGGCCACCGATTTCATCATGAATTTAAAGAAGCTGTGCTTGTCGGCGGTGGCCAGCACATCATCATATTTCCAGTTCATCTCAAACTGGCCGGTCGCGTCTTCATGGTCGTTTTGATAGGCTTCCCAGCCCAGGGCCAGCATGTAATCACAGACCTCGGCGATCACATCATAGCGGCGCATCACCGCCTGTTGGTCATAACAGGGCTTTTCGGCGGTATCATAGGGATCAGATACCTTGTCGCCCTCGGGGGTCAGCAAAAAGAACTCAGGCTCCACCCCGGTCTTGACGCGCAGACCTTCCTTGGCGGCCTCATCCACCAGACGGCGCAAAACGTTGCGCGGCGCTTGCTCAACCGGCTTGCCCTCCATCACGCAATTGGCAGGCACCCAGGCCACTTCGGGCTTCCACGGCATCTGGATCACCGCATCGGCATCGGGCACTGCCATCATGTCGGGGTGGGCGGCGGTCAGGTCCAGCCAGGTCGCGAAACCTGCAAAACCCGCACCGTCCTCGGTCATGTCATTGATCGCCTGCGCAGGCACCAGTTTGGCCCGCTGACCACCGAAAAGATCGGTGTAAGAAATCATGAAATATTTGACGCCCTTTTCCTTGGCGAATTTGGCCAGATCCTTTGGCATGTTGTCTAACTCCTTGTCGGTTGTTTTTTATGATTGTTATTTCTAGATCGGTTCGCACAAAACCTCGGTCTTGACCGAATTGGCGATGAAGCATTGGTCATGGGCTGCGTGATGCAGCGCTGTGTTCGTGGCGGCATCTGGGGCGGCCCCGCCCCAGGTGACTTTCGGGCGCAATGTGACTTTGCTGACCCAGATCCTGCCCTCGGGCGATTTCGCCATGACACCTTCGGCGGTGTCCACATAGCGGTCAACGACAAGTCCGTCATTGGCCGCAAGATAAAGGAAGGTCAGCATATGGCAACTGGACAGGCTGGCCACGAAGGCTTCTTCGGGGTCCACCCCAGCCGGATCCGAATAGCGCGGCACGACATGGGGCGAGGAGGAGGCGCGAAAGGTCACGCCCCCATCGAATGACCATTGGTGGCCACGGCTGTATTTATTGTCCGTGAACGGCTCATCACCGCCCCGTTGCCAAGAAATCGTCGCCGTATAGGCCGCCATCGCTTAAAAGCCTCCGCGTCCTGGGATCCAGCTGGTTCCGGCCAGGGGCACACCGGCCATGGCCGCCGCTTCGATGGTCAGCGCCACAAGATCTTCAGGCTCCAGATTATGAAGATGGTTCTTGCCGCAGGCCCGCGCGATTGTCTGCGCCTCCAGCGTCATCACCTTGAGGTAGTTCTTGAGCCGCCGGCCACCAAGGATCGGATCGAAACGCTTGGACAGTTCGGGGTCCTGGGTGGTGATGCCCGCAGGATCGCGGCCTTCGTGCCAGTCGTCATAAGCATCGGCGGTAGAGCCAAGCTTTTGATATTCTTCTTCATATTTGGGGTCATTGTCGCCAAGAGCGATCAGTGCGGCAGTACCGATCGCCACCGCATCTGCGCCCATTGCCATGGCCTTGGCCACATCGGCACCGGTGCGGATACCGCCCGAAACGATAAGCTGAACCTTGCGGTGCATGCCCAGATCCTGCAGCGCTTTGACCGCTTGCGGGATACAGGCCAGGATCGGCATGCCGACATGTTCGATGAACACATCCTGGGTGGCGGCGGTGCCGCCTTGCATACCGTCCAGCACCACGACATCGGCGCCCGCCTTGATCGCAAGGGTGGTGTCGTAATAGGGGCGCGCGCCGCCGATTTTCACATAGATCGGCTTTTCCCAATTGGTGATCTCGCGGATCTCAAGGATCTTGATCTCAAGATCATCAGGGCCGGTCCAGTCGGGGTGACGGCAGGCCGAACGCTGGTCGATCCCCTTTGGCAGGTTGCGCATCATCGCCACCCGGTCCGAGATTTTTTGGCCCAACAACATGCCGCCGCCGCCGGGTTTGGCGCCCTGGCCCACGACAATCTCAATCGCATCAGCGCGGCGCAGATCGTCGGGGTTCATGCCGTATCGGCTTGGAAGGTATTGATATACAAGGTGTTTCGAATGGCCGCGCTCTTCTTCGGTCATGCCGCCATCGCCGGTGGTGGTAGAGGTTCCGGCTTCCGAGGCACCGCGCCCCAGCGCTTCTTTCGCGGGGCCGGACAAGGCGCCAAAGCTCATCCCTGCGATGGTGACGGGGATGTCCAGATGGATCGGGTTTTTCGCAAATCTTGTGCCCAGCCAGACGTCGGTTGCGCATTTTTCGCGGTAGCCTTCCAGCGGATAGCGGCTGATCGAGGCGCCAAGGAACAACAGATCGTCGAAATGCGGCAAGTGGCGTTTGGTGCCGCCGCCGCGAATGTCATAGATGCCAGAGGCTGCCGCGCGACGGATCTCGGCGTTGATCGCCGGGGTAAACGTGGCGGAATAGCGAGGCGGTGTATGGGGAAAATCGCTCATTCTTCTTCCTCAGTAGTCCGACGCGTTGTCGATGTTGAAATTGTAAAGCTTGCGGGCCGAACCATAGCGGCGGAACTCTTCAGGCTTGGCAAGGCCCGTGGCCTCGCCCTGTTTCAGAAGATCCGCAAGTTCGGCCAGATGCTCGGGGCGCATCTCTTTTTCGATGCAGTCGGTGCCCAGACTTTTCACGCTGCCGCGCACATAAAGCTTGGCCTCGTAAAGGGAATCGCCAAGCGCATCGCCCGCATCGCCCAAAACCACCATGCTGCCCGATTGCGCCATGAAGGCCGACATATGGCCGATACTGCCATGCACCACGATGTTGATGCCCTTCATCGACACACCGCAGCGGCTGGAGGCATTGCCCTTGATCACCAGCAAGCCACCACGCCCGGTGGCGCCCGCATATTGGCTGGCATTGCCATCAATGATGACAGCACCCGACATCATGTTTTCGGCGACCCCGGGGCCAGCATTGCCCTTGATCCGGATCGTCGCTTGTTTGTTCATGCCCGCGCAGTAATAGCCCGTGGTGCCATGAACGGTGATATCAACGGGCGCATCCACACCGACGGCAATCGCATGGCTGCCCTTGGTGTTGACGATTTCCCAGGCCGTTTCATTGGTGTCACCCTTCAGGTCATGAAGCGCTTGGTTCAGTTCGCGCAAGCTGCGCTCGGCAAGGTCGAATGTCTGCATATCAATGGTTCCAGAAGTAAACGGTTGCGGGCTCAGGCTCCCATAGCCGGGCGTTTTCGATGCCGGGCAGGTTGACCATGGCGCGGTATTCCGAACCGAAGGCCACATATTGATCGGTTTCGGCCATCACGGCGGGTTTGCATGCGATCGGGTCGCGGACCACGCCAAAACCGTCCTTGGTGCCGACAACAAAGGTGTAAAAGCCGTCAAGATCGTCCAGACCGGCTTCCAATGCCTGGCCCAGATCCATGCCTTCCTTCAGCTTGTGGCTGACATAGGCTGCGGCAACTTCGGTGTCGTTTTGGGTCTCAAAGCTCATGCCATTGCGGATAAGTTCGCGGCGCAGACCGTTGTGGTTCGACAGCGATCCGTTATGCACAAGGCATTGATCCGGCCCGGTCGAAAAGGGGTGGGCGCCCATGGTTGTCACGGCGGATTCGGTTGCCATGCGGGTATGGCCGATGCCGTGGCTGCCGTGCATTTTTGACACGTCAAAGCGCGCGGCCACATCTTTTGGAAGGCCAACTTCCTTATAGATCTCAAGACTGTCGCCAACGCTCATGATCTTGAGGGCAGGGCGCAGTTCGCTCAGGGCCGCACGCGCAGTCTCGATCTGGGCCATGGGAACCTCCAGCACCGCATGGGTGCTTTTGATCCGCATCTTGACCGGCGCACCGATGGCGGCCTTCAACTCTTTGTCGAGGGTCTTGAAATCCGCTTCGGGTGCAGATGATTGCACCGTGATCTTGCCCGCCCCATCGCCTGCGCCACCGTATATGGCGATGCCGGCACTGTCGGGGCCGCGGTCTGTCATCGTGATCAGCATATCCGTCAGCATGGCCCCAAGTCTGGGTTCAAGCGACTTGTCCTTCAAAAATAGTCCTACGATTCCACACATCTTGCGCTCCTGTGGCCATTACGACTCAAACGCTATCATCAACCCGCATCAGGCTCAACTGGGAAGAAACAATTTTTATACAGAGGAAACTAAAAAAGGGCGAGGCTGTTGCCCCGCCCTTCGTTTGACGCCGGTGGTCAGTAGCGTTCTACCGCCTTGATCACCTTGTCTCTTTCGATGACCTTTTCAGCAGCCTTGAGATGCGCGCTTTCCGCCCTGAACTGCACCCAGTGCCAGCCCAGCCAGAAGAGGATGCCGATGATGGCCATCGGAAATTCCCACCCTTGGAAGGGATAGATCGCGCCCACATCGGCCAGATCGACGGCCCAGCTTTCAAGTCCGTTCGTTGACATGTCTGTTCTCCCTATCAAGCGCCAAGATGGGCTTTTTCAGCTGCGATGACTTTTGCCAACGCATCCTCGTAAGCATGGTGTTCGGCAAAATCGAGACCCTGCATCTCAACCGCTTCAGGAATGCGCAGCACACCCAGGGCGGATTGGATCTTGGCCACGACATAGGCCGGAATGAAGCCAAGCAGAACGAACATGATCACAGCGCCAATGGCTTGGCCCCATGGGGAGATCGTTGCATAGCCTTCAAACGGTGATGACGGCTGACCCCAAAGCAGGAAGCCCGCAATGATCAGGCCAACAACGCCCGAATATCCATGAACCGCAACCGCGCCCACGGCATCATCAAGCTTGAACTTACGCTCAACCCAGTAATGCAGCTTGTAAACGATGACGACGCCTACGGCACCGACCAGCATTGCCTGGATCGGGTGGTAAAGGTCATTGCCCGCAGAGGCGGTGATAATCCCGGCCAGACCGCCCGAGAATGTCCAGAACGCATCGCCCTTGGACACCACATAGGCTGCCATCAACCCGCCCGAAAGTGACATCAGGAAGTTGAAGGTAATCGCCGAAAGCGTTGTCGGTGCCAGATAGATATTGGTGCCGGTCCAGGTGGTTCCGACGATCTGACCGCCAATCACTTCGGGTGCGATGATCGGCACGTTGCACGCCGCGTAAAAGCCCCAAAAGCCGGTGTAGATCAGGAAGATACCAATACACAGCATCCAAGGATTATGCGGTGGAATATCGCGCGGCGTGCCGTCTTTGGCAAATTTGCCGATGCGCGGCCCCAGAACCATGATCACACCCAGCGCATAGCCGCCGGCAATGGCATGGATAACCCCTGATGCATAGGCATCGTGATAGCCAAGCGCCTTGACCATCCAGCCGTCCCAGTGCCAGCCCCATGCCGCATCAATGATCCACCAGACCGAGCCGATCATGACCGCGTGAAGCCAAAGTGCCGATGACCGGATACGTTCAATCACCGAACCGGATACGATCGACGCCGCTGTCCAGCTGAACAGCAGGAAGGCCGCCCAGAACACCCCGGTGATATGATCGCCAAGGTTCGTGCCCATGGCTTCAGCCCAAGGCGTATAAGGCGCACCCGCCTCGAAATTGATGCCGCTTCTGCCCGGAAATGCATCGGGGAAGGCGAAATAGATCCACCAGCCGAAGAAGAAGAAGGTCACGGTCACCAATGGGATGATCATGACGTTTTTCATCAACGTGTGCATATGG
>JBATTI010000449.1:0-2809 GCA_049670445.1 Albidovulum sp.
TCTGTCAGTTTTATCGCGGCAATCAGCACTTCTGATTGCCCAAACATACGTTTAGAAATTGGAGATGATACCAACATCCGGTGTTGCCGGGAGATCCAAAGGTCAGTCTTAGGAAGACCTTGCCCTAATGCACCTGCAACGATCTTTACCGGTCTTAACTTAGGATTAGCTTGCAGTTCGGCCGCCCCAATAGTTCGGTGCATTTTGAAACGAAGCGTATTGGTGCCGCCGCCCAAAACCACAATACGGTCGTTTGGTTGAAGCACCTCGACGTGTACAGGACCAGCTTCAGTTTCAATAAGAGTTCCTTTGGCGAAGCAGGTGACCGACGCATAGTCCCATCCAACGGTGTGGCTTTGGTAGTTGCCTAGAGTGGCACCTTCGGTGAACTCCGAATTTTCGCCTGGGGCAAAGTACCAATTCCCATCTGTATTGAAAAAATAAAAGGACTCCACATGTGGGTCGCCGTCGGTATCCGTGAACGCAACCTTGATGGTGTAAGGCTGTCCCTCTGTTGAAGTCGCCACACCTCCGTCAATACTTACTTTTTCATCACCGTCGCCAGCACCTTGGTAAGCGGTGTCATTGTCTGACAGAGTTGCAGTATGTGATGTATTATAGACAGCATTGTAACCCGTCCCAGTCCACTTGAACGCCTCAACGGTATACCCGGTCATGTTCCCATTCCCACTATTAATACGAACAAGCTCAGGAGGAAAATGTACCAAGCGTTCTACACACGCAGACCTAGATATCTGGAAATACTTTAGGTTTAATTAAATCGGGACATTGTGCCGCTGACCTGCTTGAATTGATCACTCAAGAGGAAAAAACTAATGTTGATTTTGTTTCGTTTTGACTGCATCACAAAAAGCAGCCATTAGTTCGAAGCGCAGCATCAGATAGTTTGGGCTCAAGGCGGTCAATCTCTGCACTGCAGAGACTTCGGGCCTGTCTCTATAAGAGGCTTGGCTGTCATGGCGCTGGCGGAATGCATCGCCCCTTTCGCCCGCAACAAGCGCGATGGGCGCCGGGCTTGTGCGGCGCTTATGGCAGAATCTGCTAAGGGTTCAGTCTGGCCCGGCGGTTATCTGGCGCAAAAGGGTCTGATCAACTCGCCATCTGATCTTCGATCTGGTCGGCCAGGGATTCCGCACGCGCGGCGATTTCGGCCATGCTGTCGAGAACCGATTGCGGCAAGACCGGCACTTCGACGCGTTCTTGGGTGGCGCGCGCATTGGTGGCGACGCGTTCGGCCAGTTGCACACGCTCTTCCAGGGCGCGCAGCTGGTCTTCCATCCCTGCGGTTTTATCCGCCAGCATCAGCCCCGCCATCAGCAACATCCGCGATTCAGGCAAACGCCCGATCTGGCTGAGCAAGGTTGCGGCTTCATTATCCATAAGCCGGGCGGCGGCGCGCAAGAAATGCTCTTCTCCGGGTTGGCAAAACACTTCAAATTCGCGCCCGCCTATGGTGACATTGATTTCGGGCATCAGGCGACCTCCCCAATAAGCGGCTTCAACTCTGCCATCACCTCTTCCATCTCGGCCATCTCGGCGGCGCGTGAGGCGCGCATTGCCTCGATTTCGGTCAAAAGCGATTGGTTCAACAATTCGGGCGAGGCGATGCCCTCGCGCGCCGCATCGCTCAGGGCTTGATTTGTTTCGATCAACTCGGCGTTCAGGCGCCGGAGCCGCTGCAATTCGGCGCCAGAGCCGTCAAGCTGTTCGGTCAGGCGCGCGACTTTCTTTTCCAACACCGTGACCATGGTCTCTTGTTTGTCCTTGATCGCCCGCACCCGTTCGGTCAATTGCGCATTGGCAAGACGTTCGGCCTCCAGCTCGGCGTGAAGCGCTTCAACCTCTGCCGTGTCTGCGCCGGCCCCGGCCATCGGCGCCGCAGCCACCGGGGCAATCACGCGCCCGCCCCCCTCGGCAAGTGCGCTCGCACCTTGGTTTATCCTCTCGAGGGCGTAAAGAATACGCCGTTCCAGTTCGGAAATATCATTCATTGCCTGGGCTCTCCCGCTCGTCGTCCTCAACCAACAACGTCACAGCCGGGCTTGGCTCTGCGGCCTGGAACCCATGCGAATCGGCGTCAGTAACGCGTTCTGGCAATATTAGACCAAAGCGCCGGGGGTTTGCTCCCCCTTTTATGCCAAAGCCTTAAGAGGCAAGCTTGATCTTGCCGGTGCGCACTCCTATCAAGCACACGACCCTGCCACCTAAGCCGAAGGATAAGGCCATTGGATATTGCCACTCTGCGCACCCAACACCCGGATCACTGGATGAAAGCCTGTGCGATACGCACTTTGGCCATGGATGCGGTTCAGGCCGCCAATTCGGGCCACCCCGGCATGCCGATGGGTATGGCCGATGTCGCGACCGTGCTTTTTGACAAGCATCTGAAATTCGACGCCGCCGCCCCCGATTGGGCCGACCGGGATCGCTTTATCTTGTCGGCGGGCCACGGCTCCATGCTGATCTATGCGCTTTTGCACCTGACCGGCTATGCCGATATGACGCTTGATCAGATCAAGAATTTCCGCCAGTGGGGGGCCATCACCGCAGGCCACCCCGAATATGGCCATGCCAGCGGCATTGAGACGACGACCGGGCCGCTCGGTCAGGGTATATCCAATGCCGTGGGGTTTGCGATGGCCGAAGAGGCCCTGCGCGCCCGCTTTGGGGCCAAGGTGGTTGATCACCGCACCTGGGTCATTGCCGGTGACGGCTGTCTGATGGAAGGCATCAGCCATGAGGCGATCGGCCTTGCGGGGATGCAAAAGCTCTCAAAACTGATCGTGCT
>JBATTI010000450.1:0-10451 GCA_049670445.1 Albidovulum sp.
AAAAGTTCGTGAATGCGAACAAGGGCCATATCGCGCATGACCATGACGGCGACATTGTGTACCTGACGCGATTGCAATGGGATATTGACCGGGTAGAGCGTGATCATCCCGGCCTGAAGCTGACCGCGACCAAAGAAATGATGGTCTGACCGGCCGTTTTGGCGGACTTCAGGGCCAAGACCCTTCGGGCGCAGTCAGGATTAACCAATTGCCTCATTTGCGCCGATTGTGACCAAAACAAGGCAGGCTTGATGAGCCCAAGCGGGTTTTGACCGCAAATCAAGCGCATCTGCGCCCAGATGTCGCAATCCGAACCGGCAAGAACGGCCAATTTCCCGCTATTATTCGCCCTTCTGTCAACAATCACCCCGATGCACGCGCATTGATGCGCGAGCAAAAAAATGATAATTTGCCTAAATATTGTCTAAATTGCACGGCATAAAGCGGTGGCAACGAAGGGAGCTGTTATGAAACACATGTCCATCAAGGCTATCGCCGTTATCGCCACGCTATTTTCAGCTGGCAGCGGATCTGCCGCCACTTTGAACGCCGATGCAGGTTGGACCGGGTTCGCCTTTAAAGGCGTAGGCACCAGCGCGTATCACTCATTTTCCTTTACTCTGGTCGGTCAGGCCGCCTTGTCCGTGGTTGACGGCTTTTTTGCAGGTGACCGTTTCGACGTCATCTCAAACGGCGTCTCTCAGGGGATGACCTCACTGCCCGTCGCAGGCGCAACAAACCTTGCGTCAAACTGGGATGCAGCCTTTGCCAACCCTAATTACAGCAAGGGTACCTTCAACTTCGGTCCGGGCAGCTACACCGTTTCGCTGCTGGTCACCGACAGATCACCGGGCACGACCGACCACCTTGGCGCGATCCGGCTTGACAGTATCGCAGCCGTCGTACCAGTGCCGGCGGGCGGGCTTTTGCTGATCTCTGCACTTGGGGCGGCAGCTGCACTGCGCAAACGCCGCAAGCAGGCAAGCTGAAAAAACACCGGCCCGCTTCACCAGCAGGCCGGATCCGGCGACGCTCCCCAGCACCGGCCCACCCTTCGTGTGGGGCGGTGTTGTCTTGTTTGAGAAGCGCATGCGCGCCGTCGTGCGCATTGACCTTGGCGCATCTATAGGCTAGGGGCTGTTAGCCCGCGTTTGGTGGGCACCCTGCCGGGACGCCCGGATTTAGCGTCCCTTCACCCTTGTGGTCCGATACCACAATCTGATGGACGCTGATGACCAAATTTTCCGACCTGAAGCTGGACCCTAAGGTCCTGCAAGCCATTGCCGAAGCCGGCTATGAAACCCCAACCCCGATTCAGGCAGGCGCCATACCGCCCGCCCTTGAAGGTCGCGATGTTCTGGGCATAGCCCAGACCGGTACCGGCAAGACCGCCAGCTTCGTGCTGCCGATGATTACCTTGCTGGGCCGTGGCCGGGCGCGGGCACGTATGCCCCGCTCGCTGGTGCTGGCGCCCACGCGCGAACTGGCCGCACAGGTTGCCGAGAATTTCGACACCTATTCAAAGCACACCAAGCTGACCAAGGCCTTGTTGATCGGCGGCGTGTCCTTTGGCGAGCAAGACAAGCTGATTGATCGCGGCGTCGATGTGTTGATTGCCACCCCGGGCCGTTTGCTTGACCATTTTGAGCGCGGCAAGCTGTTGCTGACCGGCGTGCAGGTCATGGTGGTGGATGAGGCGGACCGTATGCTTGATATGGGATTCATCCCCGATATCGAGCGCATCTTCCAGATGACGCCTTTCACCCGCCAGACCCTGTTCTTCTCGGCCACCATGGCCCCCGAGATCGAGCGTATCACCAATACGTTCCTGCACACCCCGGTGCGCATCGAAGTGGCGCGCCAGGCGACCACCTCCGACACCATTGAACAACGGTTGATCGAGCTTAACCCGACCCGCAAGGACCAGACGGCCAAGCAAAAGCGTGAACTTTTGCGCGCCATCATCAAATCCGAAGGCGAGGCTTGCACCAATGCGATCCTGTTTTGCAACCGCAAGACCGAGGTTGATATTCTAGCCAAGTCGATGAAAGCACACGGCCTTGATGCGGCCCCCATTCACGGCGATCTGGATCAAAGCCAGCGTACCCGCACACTGGAGGGGTTCCGGGACGGCACATTGCGCTTCCTCGTGGCCTCGGATGTGGCCGCACGCGGGCTTGATATCCCGTCCGTCAGCCATGTGTTCAACTTCGATGTGCCCAGCCATGCCGAAGATTACGTACACCGGATCGGCCGTACCGGCCGCGCTGGCCGCAAGGGCGTGGCGGTGACTTTGGCGACCCCAGGCGACAAGAAATACCTGGATGCGATTGAAAGCCTGGTCAAAAAGCCGCTGCCACGCACGGCAATTCCAGAAGGCTTTGAAGTGTCGGAAGCCGCCCAACGCCCGGCCCGTAAAGACGGTGATGGCCCGTCACGCGGGGCCGCAAAAAGCCGCAGCCGCGATGACCGCCGAGACCGCAAGCCGGTTCCGCATGGCCAGATCGCCGCGATGGAACCGCTTCAGGCGACTGAAATCGTGGTGCCCCCCCACCAAGATCAGCCCCAGGCGCGCGACGACCGTCCAACCGACAGCAAGCCCGCGCGCCGCAGGAATGAACGCCCCGCACGTGGCGATGCGCGGGCCGCAAGCGGGCAAGAGGCAAAGCCGCAAAACAACAGCGATGTGGCTGTACCTGCGCGCCGTGATGACCGCCGCCGCGACAACGACCGTCACGACCAACGGGTGGTGGGAATGGGCGACCACGTGCCCGATTTCTTGATGCGCAGCGTCATTCGCACAAAAGAAACATCAGACGAGTAAAGCGCGCGGCCCAAGTCTGAGGAGCGCGCCTCGGCTACAGGCAAGATCGAATTTTCTGCGAAAATTCATGTGATTTTTCGCAGAAAAATCGTGGCAGATGACGTGTTACTCGGCGGCCAAGCGGCTTATCACCACTGAAACTTCTGGCTTCTTGCCGACTTCCTCCATCGAAACCTGCCGCACAACCCGCCGCATCGCCTCATCGAATTTGTCGTCATTCGCCAATGTGCGGTCATCAATACGCGCCAGAAGCTCACCCAGCTCGGCCTCAATCAGATCGACCAGCGGCTTGCCTGACCTGCCGAACTCTGGCAATCCCATAAGCTCGACCCAAGCATCCCCCAGCGGGCGATCATCTTCGTCGACGATAACCGTCGCCAGTGCCAACCCATTCAAGGACATTCGGATCCGGTCGCGCACCACACCGTCCATCGCCCCGATCAGCGCCGATCCATCAAGATAGGTCCGCCCGGTTTCGATCCGCTCAACCACTTCAGGCACCGGGCCTGACAACGACACCATCGTGCCATTCGTCGCCAGCATCGACACAAGCCCTTTTTCCTTGGCGATATTCACATGTTCGCGCAGGTGCCGGTGTTCTCCGTGCATCGGGATCAGCACCTGTGGGTTCGCCAATTCATGCACCGCTTCAAGATCCGGGCGGTTGGCATGGCCTGAAACATGATAAAGCCCATCACAATCATCCACCACATCCACGCCCTTTTCCGACAGCGCGTTCATGATGCGGATGACGCCGCGCTCATTGCCCGGAATGGTCTTGGACGAGAACAAGAACATATCGCCCGCCTTCAGCTCCAACCCCAGATATTTGCCGCGTGAAAGCTGCGCCGATGCGGCCCGCCGCTCCCCTTGCGATCCGGTCACAATCAGCATCGTGTTCTGGCGCGGCACTTCTTGGGCGCGCTCGGGGGAAATGACGCCCGGAAACCCTTCCAGCACCCCGGTCTGTTCGGCCGCGGTTACCATTTTGTTCATCGCCCGCCCCAAAAGACAGATCGACCGGCCAGCGGCCACGCCCGCATTGGCCAATGTCTTAAGCCGCGCCACGTTAGAGGCGAAGGTTGTCGCCACCACCAATCCGTCATGGCCTGCGATCAATTCGGTCAATGGCCCGGCCAGGGTCGCCTCAGAGCGGCCGGGTTTGGGCGAAAACACATTGGTGGAATCACAGGTCAAAAGCTTTACCTGCCCCGCTTCTTGGGCAATCTTCAACCAATCTTCCGGATCAAAGGCCTCCCCCACAACCGGGCTGCCATCCAGTTTGAAATCCCCCGAATGAACGATCCGACCGCCGGGCGTGTCGATGATCATCGCAGAACTTTCCGGGATCGAATGGCTGACCGGCACGAATTGCACCTTGAAGGGCCCCGCCTCAACCACATGCGGGCGGGCCGGCACGACCGTCAGCGTCTCAAGCGGGATGCCCGCCTCATCCAGTTTCAGCTTGGCAAGTGCGCCGGTAAACTTGCGCGTATAGACCGGCGCCTTCAGGCGCGGCCAAAGATGCGCCAGTCCGCCCAGATGATCTTCATGCGCATGGGTGATGAAAATCGCCTCGATCCGCTTGGCATTCTGTTCCAGCCAGCTTACGTCCGGCATGATCAGATCGACGCCGGGCGAGGTGTCCATATCGGGGAATGTAACCCCCAGATCAACCACGATCAGCCGCTCTTTCCCGGCCGGGCCATAGCCATACACATAGCAATTCATGCCAATTTCACCGGCCCCACCCAGGGGGAGGTAGATCAGGCGCTCTTTCGAACTCATAGGTTTTCCTTGTTGAATGCGTGAATGACCGTCAGGCCATGCATCGTCAGATTGTCGTCTATCTTGTCAAACCTGGCTTCACCTTGCGCGAACAATGGTGCAAGCCCGCCGGTGCCGATCACCTTCATCGCAGCGCCGTATTCGCGTTTGATACGGGCAATGATCCCTTCGATAAGGCCTGTATACCCCCAAAAGACCCCAGACTGGATGCAACCGACAGTATTCGTGCCAATAACCTTCTCGGGCTGGGAAATGTCGACATGCGGCAAGGCCGCAGCCCCTTGATGCAGGGCCTCAAGGCTCAGGTTCACACCCGGCGCGATCACCCCGCCGACATAGGCACCGTCATTTGCCACCACGTCAAAATTCGTGGCCGTGCCGAAATCCACCACCACCACATTGCCGCCGTGGCGATCAAACGCCCCTGCGGCATTGGCCAGACGGTCAGGGCCCACCCTTGTGCCTTCGTCAACCCGCGGCGGCACCGGCAGCAGACATTCGGGTTTCCCGACCACCAAAGGGCGGCAGTTAAAGTAACGGTCACACAGCACGCGCAGATTGAAGACCACCCGCGGTACAGTCGCCGAAATGACCACCTCATCAATGGCGACTGGCACCTGATTATGTTTCATAAGGGCTGCGAACCAGACGAAATACTGATCAGCGGTGCGCTGATGATCGGTGGAACTGCGCAAGGTGCAGACAAAGGCGGTGCCATCCCAGACGGAAAATACGGTATTGGTGTTTCCGCAGTCGATACACAAAAGCATGAAGCTGCCCTTTCAGAAAAACACATCCGCCGCCGGAATGGCGCGCCGCCCGTCCGAGGTTCGCAAGATCAGTGATCCGTCATCGGCCAAACTATCGAAAGTTCCGCTGATTGTCTCGGTCATCGTCCGGGCGGTGATTTCCTGGCCAAGCTTTGCCGCCCGCGCCATCCAGGCATTGCGGATCGGCGCAAAGCCGTTGATCTGGAACTCGGCCTCCCAATGCGCGAAAGCGTGGGCCAGATAATCCAGCAGCGCATCTTGCGTGACGTCCACCCCGCATTCGCCTTGCACCGACACGGGCTGCACTGCCCCCGCCTCAACCGCGTCAGGCGCAGGCGACGTGGCCAGGTTCACACCAATGCCGATGATCAGATGCGACAGCTGCGCGCCCCGCCCCGCACTTTCCAGCAAGATCCCCGCCACCTTACCGCCGTTCAACAACACATCATTGGGCCATTTGAGGCTGATCGCGGCACGCGGCCCACATATCAGCGCCAAGGCATCGGCAAGGGCAAGGGCGGCGATGAAACTGCGCAAGGCCGCCTGTGCAGGGCTGCCATCAGGGCGCATCAGCAAGGTCGCCGAGAAATTCCCCTCGGGGTTGGCCCAGGCCCGGCCCCGCCGCCCGCGCGCCGCAGTTTGGCGCCGCGCCATGATCCATGTCGGTTGGGTCAGTTGCGGCGCCAGACGCGCCGCCTCGGCATTGGTGCTGTCAACCTCGGCCAGAACGTGACGGGCTACGCCATCGGGCCAAGACGCCGGATCATTGGCCAAGAGCACCGGCCGCCGCCATAGCGGCCCCCTCGACGCCGAACAGATTGACGACGCCCAGAATCATCACCGCCGCAGATCCCATCAACACCAGCCATTGCACCGGCGACATCCTGGCATCGATGCCGCCTGCATCGCTGCCGAAATACATGTAAAAAACGATGCGCAGGTAATAGAAGGCCCCGATGACCGAAGCCACCGCACCCGCCAGCGCCAACCAAGCCATATTGGCATCCACAGCCGCCTTCAGCACTGCGAATTTGGCAAAGAAGCCCAGCATCGGCGGCACACCGGCCAGCGAGAACATCAAGATCAGAACCGCCATCGCATTCACCGGATGCAGCTTGGCATAAAGGTTGAGGCTGCCGATATCGGTCACCGGCTGGCCGTCTTTTTCCATCGACAGGATGAAGGCGAAGGTGCCCAAATTCATCGCCACATAGACCGCCATATAGGTCAGCATGGCTTGCACACCGGCTTCGCTGCCAGAGGCCAAGGCGACCAGCGCAAAGCCCATATGCGCGATCGAGGAATAGGCCATCAGGCGTTTGATATCGCGCTGGCCAATCGCCGCAATCGCACCGAGGAACATCGAGAGCACGGCCAAAAGGGCCACGATCTGGCTCCAGTCATGGACGGCACCGCCGAAGGCATCATGCATCACCCGTGCAAACAAACCCATGGCGGCCACTTTCGGCGCGGTCGCAAAAAAGGCCGTGACCGGCGTGGGTGAGCCTTCGTAAACATCAGGCGTCCACATATGGAACGGCACGGCTGAAACCTTGAACGCCAGCCCGGTGATCAAAAAGACCAGACCGAAAAGCAGGCCCATCGGCAGATGGCCTTCGTGCACCGTCTCGATAATTCCGGCGAATTGCGTGGTGCCGGCAAAGCCGTAAGTCAGCGATGCACCGTAAAGCAAAAGCCCCGACGACAGCGCCCCCAGCACGAAATATTTCAAGCCCGCCTCGGTCGATTTCACACTATCGCGGCGCAAAGAGGCCACGACATACAGCGACAGGGATTGCAGCTCCAGCCCCATGTAAAGCGACATAAGATCACCGGCCGAGACCATCACCATCATGCCAATCACCGCGAAAGTGATCAAAATCGGATATTCAAACCGCGCAAGGCCCCTCCGGTGCATGTAATCCTCGCTCATCGCCAGAACACCGGCGGCGGCCAGAAGAATTGTCACCTGCCCAAAGCGCGCGAAAGCATCGTCGCGCAAAGCGCCGTCAAAGGCCGGGCCCATGGTCTCGCGCCCCAGACCGATCCAGGCGGCAAGGGCCAGAAACACCGCGACCGTGACCCAGATCAGCATCCGCGTGGTCGCGTCTTTGCTGGTGTAGACTGCCGCCATCAACGCGGCCATCGCATAGATCGCCAAGATCAGTATGGGCAGAACGGCAGAGAAATCGACATTACTCATCGCTGGCGTTCCTTCAGTGGCTGGCCACGGCCGTGACCGCATCTGCGGGCAAGGCTGCATGGTAGTTTGAGACAAGATGCGTGACCGTTGGTCCGATGATATCGGTCACAAGGCTTGGATAGATACCAAGCAGCAGCGTCATCACGATCAATGGTGCCATCACCGCGCGTTCGCGCAACGACATATCGGCAATACCCTTCAGGCTTTCCTTGATCAGCTCGCCCATCACCACCCGGCGGTAAAGCCAAAGCGCGTAGCCTGCGGACAGGATCACCCCCGACGTGGCCGCAGCCGCCGCCCAGGTATTGACCTGAAAGATACCCATCAAGGTCAGGAATTCACCGACAAAGCCCGAGGTGCCCGGAAGACCCACATTGGCCATGGTGAAGAACATGAAGATCAGCGCGTAAACCGGCATCCGGTTCACCAAGCCACCATAGGCATCAATCTCACGCGTATGCATGCGGTCATAGATCACGCCGACGCCAAGGAACAAGGCGCCCGAGATGAAACCATGGCTGATCATCTGGAAAATCGCGCCATCAACGCCTTGCTGATTGGCCGCGAAAATCCCCATGGTCACATAGCCCATATGGGCGACCGAGGAATAGGCGATCAGCTTTTTCATATCCGACTGCGCAAGCGCCACCAGTGACGTATAGACAATCGCAATCGCCGACATCCAGAAAACCAGCCCCGAAAATTCATAAGACGCCACCGGGAACATCGGCAGGCTGAACCGCAAGAAGCCGTAGCCGCCCATCTTCAGCAAGATCGCCGCCAGCACCACCGACCCCGCCGTGGGGGCCTGAACATGGGCATCGGGCAGCCAGGTATGGACCGGCCACATCGGCATCTTGACCGCAAAGCTGGCAAAGAACGCAAGCCACAGCAGCGTCTGCATCCCGCCGGCAATCCGCATCCCCAAGAAGCTCACAGGCTCGGTCGAGAAGTTGAAACTTAGCAGCGTCGGAATATCGGTGGTGCCTGCCGCATGATACATGGCGATCATCGCCACCAGCATCAGGACCGAACCGAGGAAGGTATAAAGGAAGAATTTGAAGGCCGCATAGATGCGTTCCTTGCCGCCCCAGATGCCGATGATCAGGAACATCGGGATCAACCCCGCCTCGAAGAAGAGGTAGAAAAGCACAAGGTCAAGGGCCACGAACACCCCGATCATCAGCCCTTCCAGCACCAGAAAGGCGACCATATATTCCTTGACCCGCGTCTCAACACCCCAGCAAGACAAGATGGTGATCGGCATCAGGAACGTGGTCAGCATCACGAACAGAACCGAGATGCCGTCAACCCCAAGCTTGTAGTTCAGCCCCATGATCCATGTGCGTTCTTCCACAAACTGAAAGCCGCTGTTGGATGGATCGAACCGCGCCAGCAAGGCGAGTGAGATCACAAATGTCGCTGACGTGGCCATAAGGGCCAGCCATTTTGCATTCTTTTGCGCCGCCGGATCGTCGCCCTTCAGGAAAAGTGCCAGAACCGCCGCCGCCACCAAGGGCAGGAATGTGATGATGGAAAGCAGATTGTCCATTTACTCAGCGCCCCCCGAGAGCGTGATCCATGTCAAAAGCACGCCAATGCCGATGACCATCGCGAATGCATAGTGAAAAAGGTAGCCCGACTGGGCGCGACCGGCGAGGCGGGTGAAGAAGGGAATAATCCCCATCGCCACCCCATTGATCGACCCGTCAATAAGATTGCCGTCGCCGCGCTTCCAAAAGAAACGCCCCAGCGCCTTGGCGGCGCGCACGAAGACAAATTCATAGACCTCGTCGAAATACCATTTGTTGAGCAAGAAGCGGTAAAGCACCGGCTGCTGGGCGGCCAGACGTCCGGGCAGCGAGGGGCTTTTGATATAGAAAAGCCAGGCCATGGCAAAACCGATCAGCATGGCGATGAAGGGCGAGGTTTTCACCCAGGCCGGTGCCGCATGTGCTTCTTCCATCACGTGATTATCCGGATGCATGAAGATAGCCCCCTGCGGCGCTTGCCCCACGGCCCCGTGACCGTCCGTCCCGTGACCTTCCGTCCCGTGACCATCAACGGCGGGCGCCGTGGCGTCATGGGTCATGGCCTGGCCTTCGGTTTCGGTTTCGGTTCCGGTTTCGGTTTTGGTGGCGTCATGACCGGCGTCTGCCGCAGCCTCATGATGGCCCATGCCAAAGAAGGTCGCCACTTTGTGATGATCGCCAAAGAACTGCCCGTACCAGACCATGCCCGAGAACACCGCGCCCACGGCAAGCACACCCAACGGCACCAGCATGTTCATCGGGCTTTCATGCGCATGTTCATGCGCATGATGATCACCGCGCGGCGCACCGTAAAAGGTCATGAAGATCAGCCGCCAGCTGTAGAAGCTGGTGAAACAGGCCGCAACGACCAACGCCCAGAAGGCAAAGCCATTGCCCGAGGCAAAGGCGCTTTCAATGATCGCATCCTTCGACAGGAAGCCAGCAAAACCGATATGGGTCAGCGGGATGCCCACGCCGGTGATCGCGAAAGTGCCGATCATCATCGCCCAGAAGGTCAGCGGAATCTTTTTGCGCAAACCGCCATAGTTGCGCATGTCCTGTTCATGGTGCATCGCGGTGATGACCGAGCCTGCACCAAGGAAAAGCATCGCCTTGAAGAAGGCATGGGTGAACAGGTGAAACATCGCCGCGCCGTAAACCCCGGCACCGGCGGCCACGAACATATAACCCAGCTGCGAACAGGTCGAATAGGCGATGACACGTTTGATATCGTTTTGGACAAGGCCAACGGTTGCCGCAAAAAACGCCGTCGCCGCGCCCATATACATCACGAATGATTTGGCCTCGGGTGCATATTCGAACAAGGGCGACAT
>JBATTI010000451.1:0-3224 GCA_049670445.1 Albidovulum sp.
CCACCTCATCGGCCAGATTATCGGCCACGGCGATTTCAAGTTTCGCCTTGGGCACGAAGTTCACGGCATATTCGGCGCCGCGGTAAATCTCGGTATGGCCGGACTGGGCCCCGAAGCCCTTGACCTCTGACACCATCATTCCGCGCACGCCGATGGCTGTCAGCGCTTCGCGAACCTCATCAATCTTGTAGGGTTTGATCGCAGCAATGATCAGTTTCACATGGATCTCCTTTGCGTTCATGCCGGGCATGGAGATATGCAGCCTGCTGCGGTGCAGCATGACAAGAAATCCGGGCCGCAGAAGCGCCGCATCGCCACAAAATTCTATTTTTTGGGCATATATTGCGAATATCGCCTATTTATTGGGCAACTTCCTGATGCAAATGGCATGCGTTGAAGGCTCCACATTTCCAAACCAAAGCGTTATGGTCGCGGCAAAGAATAAGAACGGCACGAAGAGAGCAGGTCAAATGGCACGGTCGGGCGGCAAGAAACCCCCCTTGGTAGCGGATAGGCGCTATGCCTCCGCACGCGCGGCGGCAAAGCCGAACCCAGCGGCAAAACCGCGCCCGGCCAAGCGCAGGCGGCCACCAGCAAAGCGGGGCGGAAATTTCCTTATGCGTTTGATTACAGGGGTTTTTCGGTTCTTCTGGCGTATCTTTTGGGGCATCGGTTGGCGCGTCGGCCTGCTTGCGGCCATCGTCTTGTTCGGCTTCAGCTACTATTATTACGCGAAACTGCCGACGCTGGAGGCATTGATCGACGCGCGCGCGCGCGGATCGGTCACGCTGCTCGACCGCGATGGCAAGGTCTTTGCCTGGCGCGGCGAAACCTTTGGCGGCCAGATCAACCCCGAGACCGTATCACCCGATTTGCTGCATGCGATCATTGCCACCGAAGACAAGCGCTTTTACCGCCATTTCGGCATCAGCCCGCGCGGAATTGCCAGCGCCATCCGCATCAACCTGTCGGAAGGTCGCGGCCCGCTTGAAGGTAACGGCGGCTCTACCATCACCCAGCAGGTGTCGAAACTGATATGCCTTGGCGTGCCCTACGACGATCAGGTCTGGAAGACCGAGGCCGATTATGAACGCGACTGCCGCGCCGGTGGCATGCGCCGCAAGCTGCAGGAAATCCCCTTTTCCTTCGCGTTAGAGACGAAATACGGCAAGGACGGGGTGCTGGCGCTGTATCTGAACCGCGCCTATCTGGGTGCGGGCGCGCGCGGCTTTGAGGCCGCAAGTCAGCGCTATTTCGGCAAATCCGCAAATGATGTGTCGCCCGCCGAAGCGGCGATGCTGGCCGGGCTGCTTAAGGCGCCGTCAACCTATGCCCCGACCGGCAATCTGCAGCGGGCGCAAGACCGCGCCGCCGTAGTCCTTGGGCTGATGCATGATCAAGGCTATCTGACCGATGCGCAGCTGGCCGAGGCCAAGGCCCATCCGGCGGTCTTGTCGCGCGCCGCACAAGCACGGGCAGGCGGATATTTCGCCGATTGGGTGATGGAAACCGGCCCCGCATTCCTAACCAATGACACGACCGAAGATGTCGTGATCCGCACCACGCTTGACCAAGGCCTGCAAAAGGCCGCCGAAGAAGCGGTGGAAGATGTATTCGCAGCCAAGCTTAAACCCGGATCCAAGACCGAGGCCGCAATTGTGGTGATGTCGGCGGATGGCGCGGTCAGGGCGATGGTGGGCGGGCGCAATGCGAAAGTCTCGGGGGCCTTCAACCGCGCCACCCAAGCGCTGCGCCAGACCGGATCGACCTTCAAACCCTTCGTCTATGCCGCAGCCCTTGATCTTGGCTATACGATGAATTCGGTTGTCGAGGATGCGCCGCTGACGATCAACGTGCCCGGCTCGGGCAATTGGTCACCGCAAAACTATGACAAGAACTATCGCGGCATGCTGTCGCTTACCGACGCATTGGCGCATTCCATCAATACCGCCGCCGTGCGGGTGGCGCAGGCCGTGGGCCTAGACGCCGTGCGTCAGGTGGCCAACGATTTCGGCTTTGCCTCGAAACTGGCCGATGGGCCGGCGCTGGCGCTTGGCGTGTCGGAATCCACATTGTTGGAGATGACGGGGGCCTTTGCCGGTATCTTGAACGGCGGATCATCGGTGCATCCCTACGGGCTGATCGAGTTGCGCATTCAAGGCGATGACACCGCCCTTATGGGGCAAGAGGGCGGTATCGGCGAGCGGGTGATTTCAGAGAATGCCGCGCGCCAGCTGACCTATATGATGAATCAGGTGGTCGAACGCGGCACCGGACGGCGCGCAAAGCTTGAAGGTTGGGAAGCGGCCGGAAAAACCGGCACGACCCAAGCCGCGCGCGATGCGTGGTTCATCGGCTTTAGCGCCGATTATGTCACCGGCGTCTGGATGGGCTATGACGACAACTCGCCGCTGACCGGCGTGACCGGCAGCGGCCTGCCCGCCGAGATCTGGCACGAGGTTATGGCGCGCATCCATACCGGCCGCGCGCCGATCCCCTTGCCGATGATTCGCCCGGAGGAGGTTCCGCAGGCCACGAACGGCCTGCCAACCGCGCCCAGCTACCCCGGTGAGATTTTTGATGCGACCGGCACAGGTATCGGCACCGCCCCACAGCCACAGCGCGATCAGGGCGGTCAATCATTGGGCGATATTTTGATGAATATCCTGACCGGCGGGAACTAGGGCCAGCCCCGCCCATCAGGGGCGGAGCGGCGCATCCAGAACCGCAACAGCGTGAAGATCATCCGCAGGGGCCCAATCTTTCCGCCGCACTCAGCCTTTTGAATGTCTCAGGCACCATTCCAGCTTTGTTGCCGCCCCAATGATTTCGCGAGGGGTCGATGACGCAAAACCGATCAGCAGGCCTTTCTTTGCAAGCGTCGCTTCCCTGTAGTAGCCCGACAAATACGTGACACCCAAACCATGCCGATTGCACAAGTCGGAAACGGCTTCGTCGCTTCGACTTTGATCCTTGAACATGCAGACGTTGTAAAATCCATCTGAGGGTTTCGGGGGCTCGAAAATGTCCCGGAATTGGCTCGCAAGGATGTCGCAAAGCGCTTTTTGTCTTTGTGCGTATTCGCGTCGCACCTTGTAAAGGTGCCGCGCATAATGCCCCTCTGCAATGAACTTGGCCATCACGGCCTCGGTCAGCTGCGGCATCGCTCTGTATCTTACGGCACGCATATTGCGAAATTTCCGGGCCAGATCATGCGGCAGGAC
>JBATTI010000452.1:0-2411 GCA_049670445.1 Albidovulum sp.
GGAACCGGGGCCGGGGGGCATGCGCTTGACGGAAGTGCCGCTTGATATGTCGTTTGCCGAAGCGTTGGGCGAAGATGGTGCCGATATTCCAGATGCTTATGAGCGTCTTATCATGGACGTCATTCGCGGCAACCAGACGCTGTTCATGCGTGGGGACGAGGTCGAGGCCGCCTGGGCCTGGACCGATCCGATCATCGCCGCATGGGAGGCGCGCGGGGATGAGCCGAAGGAATATGATGCAGGCTCTTCTGGGCCTGAGGATGCGCTGATGCTATTGCACCGGGATGGACGACGTTGGCGGGAGATTCGTGAATGAAACTAGTCGAATATCCGGATCGTGAATTGCTGATGTTCCGGGTTGCGGCCGAATTGGCGCGCGATCTGGGCATGGCTTTGCGACAAAACCCAAATGCGACCTTTGCCGTCCCGGGGGGGGCGACACCCGGACCGGTCTTTGATGTATTGTCCGGCCTCAAGCTTGATTGGGACCGGGTCACCATCATCCCCACCGATGAACGCTGGGTCAATGAAGACAGCGACCGTTCAAACGCCCGGCTGTTGCGCAGCAGGTTATTGACCGGCTTTGCGGCGGCTGCGAATTTCGTGTCACTTTACACCGATACGCCCGAACCCGAGGCCGCGATGGAACGGTTGGCAGCGGCGGTTACGCCGCATCTGCCGATATCGGTCTTGCTGCTTGGCATGGGCGAAGACATGCACACGGCCTCGCTTTTTCCCGGTGGTGACCGGGTGGCAGAGGCCCTGTCCGCCAGCGCGCCCGCACTCATGCCGATCCGGGCGACCGCGGCCGAAGAAACCCGTGTCACCCTTACCGCGCGGGTTTTGGCCGATGCGATGGCCATTCATGTGTTGATTGCGGGCGATGAAAAGCTCAGAGCCTTGGAAAAGGCCCAGACATTACCGGCAGAAGAGGCGCCGATCCGCGCCCTGTTGGCCAATGCCACCGTGCATTGGGCACCTTAAGCGCCACTTGCAGATATTGGGTAGCTTTATGACGTTTTGGGACGATCTGAACCGCCATTATGAAACAGTGAAGGATCGGGCGATCTTGTCGCTGTTTGACGAAGATCGGGCCGCCGGTTTTTCCGCCCGCGCGGACGGGATGCTGTTTGACTACTCCAAGACCAATATCGACGCAAAAGCCCGCGCGCTGCTGATCCAGCTTGCAGATGATGCGGGGCTTGCGGCCAGGCGCGACGCGATGTTTGCCGGCGAAAAGATCAATGAAACCGAGGGCCGCGCGGTTTTGCACACGGCTTTGCGCAATCTTGATACGCCGGTCCTGGTCGATGGCAAGGATGTCATGCCGGATGTCCGCGCCACCCATGAACGGCTGAAAACCTTTGCGCGCGCGGTCCGCAAGGGTGATTTCAAGGGCGAGGGCGGGCCGATCACCGATGTCGTCAATATCGGCATTGGCGGCTCTGATCTTGGCCCGGCGATGGCGGCTTTGGCGCTTGCCCCATATGGTGACGGCCCGCGCACGCATTTCGTCTCAAACGTCGATGGCGCCCATATCCATGATGTCTTGCGCGGGCTTGATGCGGCGACCACATTGATCATCGTCGCCTCAAAAACCTTCACCACGATCGAGACGATGACAAATGCCGAAACCGCGCGGCAGTGGATGGCCAGAACGGTTGCCAACCCGGCGGCACAATTCGCCGCCGTATCCACCGCCGCCGACAAGACCGCGGCTTTTGGTATTGCACCCGCACGGGTCTTTGGTTTTGAGGATTGGGTCGGTGGGCGCTATTCGGTCTGGGGGCCGATCGGGCTTGCGCTGATGCTGGCGATCGGGCCGGATGATTTTGAGGCCTTTCTGGCTGGTGGTGCGGCGATGGATGCGCATTTTCGCCAGGCGCCATTCGATCAGAACCTGCCGGTTCTCTTGGCGCTTGTGGGCATCTGGCACAATCAGATCTGTGGATATGCGACCCGCGCGGTCTTGCCCTACGATCAGCGGCTGTCACGCCTTCCGGCCTATCTTCAGCAGCTTGAGATGGAAAGCAACGGCAAGCGTGTCGGCATGGATGGTCGCGATCTGGCACAGCATTCCGGGCCGGTGGTCTGGGGCGAGCCGGGCACGAATGGCCAGCACGCCTTTTATCAACTGATCCATCAAGGCACCCGGATTGTGCCTTGCGAGTTCCTTTTAGCCCAACGCGGCTTTGAACCCGAATTGCACCATCAGCATATCTTGTTGATGTCCAAGTGCCTTGCCCAGTCCGAAGCGCTGATGCGTGGCCGCAGCCTTGATCAGGCCCGCAAAAGCCTGAGCCAAAAAGGCTTTGACGGGCCAGAGCTTGACCGTCAGGCCTGCCACCGCGTCTTTCCCGGCAATCGCCCCTCAACCACGCTGCTATACCCGCAGCTGACGCCCTTCGTCT
>JBATTI010000453.1:0-2081 GCA_049670445.1 Albidovulum sp.
CCACGGCCCATACCAAGCTGTTGAACTTTGCCTCGAACATCGGCGGTCTTTTGGCCTTCGCGCTTGTGGGCGCACCGCTTTGGGGGCTTGGGCTGGCAATGGGGCTGTCGCAGGTTGCGGGTGCCTATATCGGCGCGCGGCTTGCCATGCGCATCGGTGCCGGGTTGATCAAACCGCTTTTGGTCATCACCTCAACCGCGCTCGCACTCAGACTGATCTGGCAGATGGTGTAAGGCGCGCCTGGCTTGCCGCAAGCCATTTACTTTTGACGTTTCGACGTTGACCCGCAATCACCTGACGCGGCCTGAAATCAAAGACTTGGGCGCGTTTAGGTGATGCATGATGCCTCAAAGGCAATGGCCGAAGCGATCAATAGGTAGCCGCCCGGCTTACTGCGCGAACCCTTGCGACAGCCGCAATTCGCCGGTCGTTATCCCGCGTGCGTTCTTTTGTGGCCCGGTAAGATAGCGCCCTACCACCGGATGCTCTTTTTCAAGCGCACCCAGCCGGATCAAAAGCGCTGTGATCGCCGCTTCGGAGGCGCGCTTGCCGCCATCCAAAATTTTAAGCACGATGCTGCGCTTTTGTTCGGGCAAAATCGCCACATAAACGGCCTCTGCGCCAAATTTCACGGCGGCGCGGCCACCCATCGCACGCATAAGATTGGTGCAAGCCCCGCCGTCACCGCAGACCAGTTCAGGATAGGCCGTCATCGCCTGGGTCAACCGATGGGCTGCTTGTTCGCGCAAACTGCCATCTTCGCGGGCGGTGGCAAAAAAGGCCATTGCCCGGCCCAAGGCTTGCACGCTGGTCAGGTGGTTTGGCGCCGAACAGCCGTCTATTCCGTGGCCGGGGCTTGTCATGCCTGTGGTTTCTTCAAAGGCAGCCTTGATGGCGCGCTGCACCGGGTGGTCCAGATCGTTATACTCCGCATCACCGCCAAGATGCTGGCTCAGCGTCAAGAAGCCCGCATGTTTGCCTGAACAGCAGTTATGGCACTGACAGGGCTTTTGCCGTGTCGAATAAAGAAAATCGCGCGCTTCGGCATCCAGGGGCACCTGCGATCCGCAGCGCAGATCCGCCTCTGACAGGCCAAGATCGGCCAACCACTTTTCAACCCGCACCGTATGGATCAACGCCCCACGATGGCTTGCACAACAAAGTGCAAGCTGGTCTTGCCGCAAACCCGCCTTGGCCGCAGCCCCGCTTTCGATCAGCGGCAAAGCCTGGATCATCTTGCACGAAGACCGCGGAAAGATCACCGCTTCCGGATCACCCCATGCTTCGATCACTGCGCCCTTTTCATCGCAGATCACGGCATGGCCGGCATGCTGGCTTTCCATTGTCCCGCCGCGCCAAAGCTCTATCATCTGTGCGGCTGCCATCTTACCCTCCGGCTGTTGTTAAAACTTGCGCGAAAAACTGCCGCCGGGGCTTTCCTCTCGCGCCTTTGATGCGTTATGTATCCCCATATCGAGTTAAAATAAGCTCCGCCAACGAAAAGGTGCAAACAAAGCATCGAAAAGGTCTGGGGCAGGGCACCAAACCAGGGCTGGAGGCCGCTGACAGATGAAATCACCAATGCGATGCGTGCTGGGCGCAGTTGGCCTTGCAATCGTGCTCGCCGCTCCCGCTATGGCGCAGGTCTCGACCAACCGGGTGGCCGCTGAAACCGATTGGAGCATCTTTGTCGAAGGTGATCCGAAAGAATGCTGGCGTGTTTCGGCCCCCAAAGAGACCGTGAACACCAAGGACGGAAAATCAGTTTCCGTGCGGCGTGGCGATATCTTGTTGTTCCTTACATTCAGCCCCGGTGCGCCGGGTGTTGTGGCCTTTACCGGCGGCTATCCATTCGCGCCGGGGTCAACCGTCGGGATGGACATCGGCGGCACCAAGTTTGATCTTGCTACCGACGGCGAATGGGCTTGGCCGGGATCGGTGGAAGACGACGCACAGGTTATTGCGGCCCTCAAGGCTGGCACCACGGCGGTGCTGACGGCGCGCTCGGCCCGCGGCACGCAAACCAAAGACACCTTTTCGCTTCTGGGCTTTTCGGCCGCACTTGATGAAGCCTCCAAGCG
>JBATTI010000454.1:0-4484 GCA_049670445.1 Albidovulum sp.
GATTGGCGCCAAGGGCTGGTACAAGGCCGATGATGCGGTTGATGCGAAGATCAGCGCGCGCTTTGGCGCCCTGTGGCAAGAGGCGCATGCAGGCGGTCTTGTCGATTGGCTTGAAACGCCAAAGGGCGCACTTGCCTATCTGATCGTCACCGATCAGTTTTCGCGCAATATGTTTCGCGGGAATGCGCGGTCATTCGCGACGGATGCGCCCGCCCGCGATGCGGCCCGTCACGCGATTGCCAAAGGGTTTGATCTTTTGGTGGAGGACCCCGAGCGGATGTTTTTCTATATGCCGTTCGAACATTCCGAACATATCGCGGATCAGGATTGGTCAGTGGCCCTGATGGGCGTAAGATTGCCCGTCTCGGGCAATGAGATGGACAGGCACGCGCGCGCCCACCGTGAAGTGATCCGCCAGTTTGGCCGCTTTCCCTATCGAAACGAGGCCCTTGGCCGCCAATCGACGCCGCAAGAATTGGCCTTTCTCGCCGATGGGGGCTATGCCAGTGCCCTTCGGGCGGTATCATAGGAGCCATGCAGACAGGTGAAAACTGCCATGACCACGCAAATATTGTGTGATGCGCAAAAATAGTTTAATAGCAAACTACTTTTTCTGAAGGGGAATGAAATGGCTGCCAAGACCTTTGACATGATTGTAATCGGTGCAGGTCCGGGCGGATATGTGGCCGCCATTCGTGCAGCCCAGCTTGGTCTGAGCGTGGCCATTGTCGAGCGCGAGCATCTCGGTGGGATCTGCCTTAACTGGGGCTGCATTCCGACCAAGGCGCTTTTGCGCTCGGCCGAGGTTTTTCACCTGATGCACCGGGCCAAGGAATTCGGGCTGAGTGCGACCGGCATCGGCTATGATCTGGATGCGGTTGTGGCGCGTTCGCGCGGGGTGGCCAAGCAGCTTTCGGGTGGCATCGGGCATCTGATGAAAAAGAACAAGATCACGGTTTTCATGGGGTCAGCCATGCTGGGCGCCAAGGGCAAGGTGTCGGTCAAGACCGACAAGGGCGCTGAGGAGCTGGCCGCGAAATCCATCGTTCTGGCAACCGGCGCGCGGGCGCGTGAATTGCCGGGGCTGGAGGCTGACGGCGATCGGGTCTGGACCTATAAGCACGCCTTGCAGGCCAAGCGCATGCCCAAAAAGCTGCTGGTGATCGGATCGGGCGCGATTGGCATCGAATTTGCCAGCTTCTTCAACACGCTTGGCGCTGAGACGACCGTGGTTGAGGTGATGGACCGGGTCTTGCCGGTCGAAGACGCTGAAATTTCGGCCTTTGCCAAGAAGGCTTTCGTGAAGCAAGGCATGAAGATCATGGAGAAATCCACGGTCAAGAAGCTGGACCGCGCAGCCGGTAAGGTCACCGCGCATATCGAGGCTGGCGGCAAGGTCGAGACCATGGATTTTGACACGGTGATTTCCGCCGTGGGGATCGTCGGCAATGTCGAGGATCTGGGGCTTGAGGCATTGGGCGTGAAGATTGACCGGACCCATGTGGTGACCGATGAATACTGCCGCACCGGTGTTGAGGGGCTTTATGCCATCGGCGATATCGCGGGCGCACCCTGGCTTGCGCACAAGGCCAGCCATGAAGGGGTGATGGTGGCAGAGTTGATTGCGGGCAGGCATCCGCATCCGATCAAGCCAAATTCGATTGCGGGCTGCACCTATTGCCATCCTCAGGTGGCCAGCGTCGGCCTGACCGAAGCCAAGGCCAAAGAGGCCGGGCATGAGATCAGGGTCGGCAGGTTTCCCTTCATCGGCAACGGCAAGGCGATTGCCCTGGGCGAGGCCGAGGGCATGATCAAGACGGTGTTTGACGCGAAATCCGGTGAACTTCTTGGCGCGCATATGATCGGCGCGGAAGTCACCGAGCTTATTCAGGGCTATGTGGTCGGGCGCGCGTTGGAGACCACGGAAGAAGATCTGATGAACACGGTCTTCCCGCATCCGACCCTGTCCGAGATGATGCACGAATCCGTGCTTGACGCCTATGGTCGCGCGCTACATATCTGACAGTCGCGATTTTTCGGCGAAAAATCGTGCCCCTTTCGGGCGCGGGCTTTGCTTGGTTGTGAGCGGGTAAAAGTCGCGGGCGGTGCTGTGGCGCGAATGCGCCGTAAGTTCCGCTAATGTTCTCATTTTCGGGTTGGAGACTCAGCCAATATACACTATCTGTTAACCGCTGATCCCGGAGACAGATATGGCCGAGCATAAATTCATCGAAGTGCGCGGCGCGCGCGAACATAATCTGAAGAATATTGATGTCGATATTCCGCGCGATCAGTTCGTGGTGATCACCGGGCTGTCTGGTTCGGGCAAATCCTCATTGGCCTTTGACACGATCTATGCCGAGGGCCAGCGGCGTTATGTTGAAAGCCTGAGCGCCTATGCGCGGCAGTTTCTGGATATGATGGGCAAGCCTGATGTCGATCATATCTCCGGGCTAAGCCCGGCGATTTCGATCGAACAAAAGACCACCTCGAAAAACCCCCGATCAACCGTGGGGACGGTGACCGAGATTTACGATTATATGCGCCTGCTTTTCGCGCGTGTGGGCACCCCCTACAGCCCGGCCACCGGCAAGCCGATTGAAGCACAGCAGGTGCAGGACATGGTCGATGCGGTCATGGCGATGGAGGACGGCACGCGCGGCTATCTGCTGGCCCCGATGATACGCGACCGTAAGGGGGAGTACCGCAAGGAGTTCCTTGAGCTGCGCAAGCAGGGCTTCCAGCGCGTCAAGGTTGATGGCCAGTTCTATGAGCTTGATGAACCGCCGACGCTTGACAAGAAATTCCGCCACGACATTGATGTGGTCGTTGACCGGATCGTCGTGCGCGAAGGGCTTGAGACCCGGCTGGCCGATAGTTTCAGAACAGCCCTGAACCTTGCGGATGGAATTGCCATTCTGGAAACCGCACCCGCCGAGGGAGAGCCTGCGCGGATAACCTTCAGCGAGAAATTCGCCTGTCCGGTTTCGGGTTTCACCATCCCCGAGATCGAGCCGCGCCTGTTTTCCTTCAACGCGCCATTCGGGGCCTGTCCGGCTTGTGACGGCCTTGGGGTTGAACTTTTCTTTGATGAGCGGCTTGTTGTGCCGGATGTGACGCTCAAGCTGAAAGACGGGGCATTGGCACCCTGGAACAAGGGCAAATCGCCCTATTTCATCCAGACCATCGATGCCTTGGCCAAGCATTACGGCTTTGATGCGCGCAAGGCCTGGAAAGACCTGCCCGTCACGGTCCATCAGCTTTTCCTTTACGGCTCTGGCGAGGAAGAGATTCCCTTTCGCTTCGATGAGGGCGGGCGGGTCTATACCGTGACCCGGGTTTTTGAAGGCGTCATTCCCAATATGGAGCGCCGGTACCGCGAGACGGACAGCGCCTGGGTGCGGGAAGAGTTCGAGCGTTATCAAAACAACCGCTCCTGTGCGACTTGCGAAGGCCACCGGCTGCGCCCCGAAGCACTGGCCGTAAAAATAGCCGGTCTGCATGTGGGGCAGGTTGTGCGCATGTCGATCAAAGAGGCATTCGCCTGGATCGGCTCGGTTCCTGAACAGTTGACCAAGCAAAAGAATGAGATCGCCCGGGCGATCTTGAAGGAAATCCGCGAGCGTTTGGGGTTTTTGAACAATGTCGGTCTTGAATATCTGACACTGTCGCGCAATGCAGGCACACTTTCGGGCGGCGAAAGCCAGCGGATCCGGCTGGCCAGCCAGATCGGGTCGGGCCTGACCGGCGTGCTTTATGTGCTGGATGAACCCTCTATCGGGCTGCATCAGCGCGACAATGACCGATTGCTTCTGACGCTCAAGAACCTGCGCGATCAGGGCAATACCGTCTTGGTGGTCGAGCATGATGAGGAGGCGATCCGCGAGGCGGATTATGTCTTTGACATCGGCCCCGGGGCCGGTGTGCATGGAGGCCAGGTGGTTGCGCATGGCACGCCTGATGAGGTGGCGCATAATCCCGCATCATTGACCGGGCAGTATTTGCTGGGCAAACGCGAGATTGCGGTGCCCAAGCGCCGCCGCGCGGGCAATGGCAAATCGGTGACAGTGGTGAAGGCCACCGGCAATAATCTTAAAGATGTCACGGCCGAATTTCCCTTGGGGCGGTTCGTTTGCATCACCGGCGTGTCAGGCGGTGGCAAATCGACCCTGACGATTGAAACGCTGTTCAAGACCGCCTCGATGCGCCTGAATGGCGCGCGCCAGACACCGGCCCCTTGCGAGACGATCAAGGGGTTGGAGCATCTCGACAAGGTGATCGACATTGATCAGCGTGCGATTGGGCGCACGCCACGATCTAACCCCGCGACCTATACCGGGGCGTTCACGCCCATTCGCGATTGGTTTGCGGGCCTGCCCGAAGCCAAGGCGCGGGGCTATAAGCCGGGGCGGTTTTCCTTCAACGTCAAGGGCGGGCGCTGCGAGGCCTGTCAGGGCGACGGCGTTATCAAGATCGAGATGCAC
>JBATTI010000455.1:0-1711 GCA_049670445.1 Albidovulum sp.
TCGCGCCAAAGTGATTGCGTATAGCCCCGGCCAATCCGCCGCCGAAATCCAAGCGGCAGGGGCGGTGAAATATGACGATCTGCACCAACTGCTTTCGGAAAGTGATTTTGTGTCGCTGCACTGCACCCTGAACGAAAGCACCTACGGGCTGATCGGCGCGGCGGAACTGCGCGCGATGAAGCCAAGTGCCTATCTGATCAACAGCTCGCGCGGCGCATTGGTTGATGAGGCCGCATTATTGCGCGCGCTGGAAGAGGGCTGGATTGCCGGCGCCGGGCTTGATGTCTTCGCGAATGAGCCTTTGGCGCGCGCCGGCCACCCCCTTAGTCGGCTTTTTGAGCTTGATCAGGTCATCCTGTCGCCGCATCTGACCTTTTATACAAAAGAGGCCATGCAGCGGCTGGAAGACGAAACGCTTGAGCGCTGCTTTGAAATTCTTTCCGGCAAGCCCGTGCTTGTCAAATCGGATGATCCACGCCTTCGGGCACAGGCAAGCGGGGTGATTTTCGCCTAGACCCGCCCGGAACGATCTGCGGACAAAATCGTTTCAACTATAAATTAAATAGATTTTACTTATTGTTCTGCCGCTCGCAGACTTAAGTCTGGATCGGGCCTCAAAAATCGACCATTCGCGCTGCTTGCGGAAAAACCGCTTTGGGGAACTGCCAAAACCAACGGGGAGCCGCCGGGAAAAACCCGCGCATATAATACCCCGGTCACCAACACTGCTTTGCAATATAAGGGGAGCCACATGACCAGAATCAAACACCTAAGCCTTAGCGTTGCTGTCTCGGCGCTTTGTGCCTCGGCGGCATTCGCCGAAACCGAACTGACCGTCTACACGGCTGTCGAGGCCGAAGATCTTGCCCGTTACGCCGAGACGTTCAATCAAGATCACCCCGATATCAAGATCAACTGGGTGCGCGACTCGACCGGCGTTGTCACGGCCAAGCTATTGGCAGAAAAGAATAATCCCCAAGCGGATCTGGTCTGGGGCCTTGCCGCTACATCGCTTCTGGTGCTTAAGACCGAAGGCATGCTGGAACCCTATGCGCCAGCCGGGCTGGACAAGCTGGATCCGAAGTTTCGCGATGGTGACAACCCGCCATCCTGGGTTGGCATGGATGCCTGGGTTGCATCAATCTGCTTCAACACGGTCGAGGGCGAGAAGCTTGGCCTTACGGCTCCGACCAGTTGGATGGACCTGACCAAGCCGGAATATGCTGGCCATATCGTAATGCCAAACCCGGCATCCTCGGGCACAGGCTTTCTTGACGTGTCATCCTGGTTGCAGATCTTCGGCGAAGACAAGGGCTGGGAATTCATGGACGGGCTGCACAGCAATATTGCCGCCTATACCCATTCAGGCTCCAAGCCCTGCAAAATGGCCGCTTCCGGTGAAACCACAATCGGCGTTTCTTTCGCCTTCCGCGGGGCCAAGTCGAAGGCAGAAGGTGCCCCGATTGATATCATCGTTCCAAGCGAAGGTATCGGCTGGGATATGGAAGCCTCGGCGATTATCGCAGGCACTGCGAATGAAGAAGCCGCCAAGACGCTTCTTGATTGGTCAATCACGCCAAAGGCCATGGAAATGTACAATGTCGGCTATGCTGTTGTTGCCATTCCCGGCATTGCAAAACCGGTTGAGTTCTTCCCTGAAGGCATCACCGATGCGATGATCGACAATGATTTCGAATGGGCCGCAAACAAC
>JBATTI010000456.1:0-6656 GCA_049670445.1 Albidovulum sp.
CATCAGAATGAATGCGCAGCGTCATCTGGGCATGAATGCCGGGCGTGCACCTGATGCGCCCGATATGGCCAAGGCTGTGGCGCAAAAGGCCTTGCGCATTTTTGATACATGGGCCGACGGCGGTGAAGCGCCTGTAAGCCATCGTTCCGACTATATGGGCACGCTCACGCGGTTGACGCAGGCGGTCTTGCCCAGCAACCTGCGGGTGATGTTTTACGAGACGATGTTCAACAAGGCAGCAATTGACCGGCTTTGCGGCTTTTTGGGCATCGCTCCGCATCCGGCGGCAATTGACAAACCTGTGAATGCGGGGGGGGGGCATCGCCCTGGACATGCCCCGCCAGCTTCGGGCGCGCGAATTACTTGCCCCTCAGTACGAATTTGTGCGCCAGACGATGGGCGACGTGCCATTGCGCTGGCGCATGAATATGGGGGAGTTGTGAGATGATCGACAAAGATCGCAACAAAACATTGACCGGTGCGTGCCTCTGCGGCGCTTGCACATTCAGCGCAACACCGGTGGCGCAGACCGCATCTATCTGCCATTGCGAGATGTGCAGGCGCTGGACGGGCGGCCTGTATATGGCGGTTGATTGCGGTGCTTCGGTCTCGTTTGATCCGGGCGCGCCGCTTGGCTCATACAAGGGCAGCGCTTGGGGCGAGCGGCGGTTTTGTAAAACCTGCGGCTCGTCGCTTGTGTGGCAAACCCAAGACGGGGCCCATCAGCACGTATCCGCACAGGCCTTTGAAAACCCCGCGCAATTTGAACTGACCAGTCAGGTATTCATCGACTGCAAGCCAGACAACTATGCGCTCAGCAACAAGACCAAGAACATGACCGAGGCCGAAGTCTTTGCCATGTTCGCACCACAGCCGGAGGCTAATCCATGATGGACGGCGATTTCAACCACGCCGTGACAGGCGAACAGCGTATCCGCAATTTCAACATCAACTTTGGGCCGCAACACCCCGCCGCACATGGTGTTTTGCGGCTTGTTCTGGAACTTGACGGCGAAGTGGTTGAGCGTTGCGATCCTCATATCGGGCTTTTGCATCGCGGCACCGAAAAGCTGATGGAAAGCCGCACCTATCTGCAAAACCTGCCCTATTTCGACCGGCTGGATTATGTAGCCCCGATGAACCAGGAACATGTCTGGTGCATGGCGATAGAGAAGCTGACCGGGGTCGTAGTGCCGCGCCGCGCGTCCCTTATCCGCGTGCTGTTTAGCGAAATCGGCCGGGTGCTGAACCACCTGTTGAACGTCACCACCCAGGCGATGGATGTGGGCGCCCTGACCCCGCCGCTTTGGGGGTTCGAAGAACGCGAAAAGCTCATGGTGTTTTATGAACGCGCATCGGGCGCGCGCCTTCACGCGGCCTATTTCCGCCCGGGCGGCGTGCATCAGGACCTTAGCGATGATCTGTTGAACGACATCGAACAATGGGCGCATGAATTCCCGCGTGTTTTGAACGATCTTGATGGGCTTTTGACCGAAAACCGCATCTTCAAGCAGCGCAATGCCGATATCGGCATCGTAACCGAAGAGGATGCCCTCACCTGGGGTTATTCAGGCGTTATGGTGCGCGGATCGGGCATGGCCTGGGATCTGCGCCGCGCGCAACCTTACGAATGCTATGACGAATTCGATTTCATGATTCCGGTGGGCAAGAACGGCGATTGCTATGATCGTTATCTGTGCCGCATGGAAGAAATGCGTCAGTCGATCCAGATCATCCATCAGGCCATCGCCAAACTGCGCGCCCCCGAAGGCAAGGGCGATATCCTTGCACGCGGCAAGATTACCCCGCCATCGCGGCGCGACATGAAAACCTCTATGGAGGCGCTGATCCACCACTTCAAGCTTTACACCGAAGGCTTTCACGTACCCGCGGGTGAGGTTTACGCCGCCGTTGAAGCGCCCAAGGGCGAATTTGGCGTGTATCTGGTGGCGGACGGTTCCAACAAACCCTACCGCGCCAAGATCCGCGCGCCGGGCTTTCCGCATCTGCAGTCGATTGACTGGATGGCCAAGGGCCATATGCTTGCCGATGTCGCCGCCATCATCGGTACAATGGATATCGTTTTCGGAGAGGTTGATCGCTGATGCTGCGCCGCCTGTACCATGACCAACCCGCCTCATTCGCCTTCACGCCCGCGAACCTCGCCTGGGCCGAAGGGCAGATATCAAAATACCCCGAAGGTCGCGAGGCCAGCGCCATCATCCCGCTTTTGTGGCGCGCGCAGGAACAAGAGGGTTGGCTGACCCGTGCGGCGATCGAACATGTCGCGGGCATGCTCAATCTTGCCTATATTCGCGCATTGGAAGTGGCGACCTTCTACTTCATGTTTCAGCTGCAACCTGTTGGTTCTGTTGCGCATATCCAGATTTGCGGCACGACCTCTTGCATGATCTGCGGTGCCGAGGCGCTGATTGAGGTTTGCAAGGAACGCATCAATGCCAAGCCGCATGCCTTGTCCGCTGATGGCAAGTTCTCGTGGGAGGAGGTTGAATGTCTGGGGGCTTGCACCAATGCCCCCATGGCGCAGATCGGCAAGGATTATTACGAAGATCTGACCGCCGATATTTTTGGCCGCATCCTTGATGATCTGGCTGCAGGCAAAGTGCCGCTTGCGGGGCCGCAAAACGGGCGCTACGCGTCCGAGCCCCTGTCGGGGCTTACCAGCCTTACGGAATTTGAGGCAGGGCGGCCGCAGTATAATGCATCGGTCCAGCGCGCGGTTGATGTGGGCGACGGGATCAAGCGGATTGACGGCACCGAAGTGCCGCTGCTGACCCCTTGGCGGGGCCTTTCTGGCAAAGCGGCCGCCAAACCTGCTGCCAAAACCGCCACAAAACCTGCCGCCGCAAAACCGGCAAAAGCCGTCAAGCCGGCCACAATCGCACCCGCAAAGCCCAAGAAGCCACGCGCCCTCAAGGCGCCGCGCAAGGGCGGGGCGGATGATCTGAAACTGATCAAAGGTGTTGGGCCAAAGCTTGAAAAGCTGTTGCACAGCCTTGGCTTTTTCCATTTCGACCAGGTGGCCGGCTGGTCCGAGGCCGAGCTGAACTGGGTCGATGACAATCTTGAAGGCTTCAAGGGGCGGGCCAGCCGCGATAAATGGTCTGAACAGGCACAAAAGCTTGCGAAAAACTAGGTGACGGATGATTTCTGACGACGGAAAATGTAGGCAAAAATCTGAAGGGTGAGATGTAAGATGAGTGAAGCTGTGGACAAGACATGCCAGCGCAATTGCTGGATCGTATCAATCATTGGGGCTGTGCTGATCGCGGCCTTGTTGAAATTCTTTGCGCATTATGCCTTGGGAACGGCGTTGTTCTTTGGCATTTTGTTCTTGGTTTTGTTCGGGGCATTCCTGTCTTGGGCGTTTTGCACCGGTCGCGGGCAAGATGCCGCGCCAAAACTTGCGCCCTTGCCCGAACGTGCACTGACACCGGCACCGCGACAAGCGGCACCAGCCCCTAAACCGGCGGCTGAGCCCGCAGCCGCTGTTGCCGCGAAACCAGCGGCAGTCGCACCAGCCGCATCATTGGTTTCCGCAGCACCCGCGGCCGCGAAAGCCGCGCCCGCGAAGTCAGCCGTTGCCGCCAAGAAACCCGCGGCCAAAAAAGCTGAGGCCAAAAAAGCTGAGGCCCAAAAACCCGAGGCCAAGAAACCTGCCGCCGCCAAAAAGGCACCTGCAAAGACCGTTGCCGAAAAAGCCCCGGCCAAAGCTGCCACCAAAACCGCGAAGGTCCCGGCGGCCAAGGCAGCGCCAAAGCCTGTGAAAGCGGCCAAACCAGCCAAAGCGGCAAAATCTGGAGCAGCCCAAAGCGGCACCGGCCTGGATGCGGCGATGGACAAGACCAAAACGACAGGAACGACGGCGGCGACGACAGAGCTTCTTGCCAAACCGCGCGGCGGCAAGGGCGATGATCTCAAGCAGATCAAAGGGGTGGGGCCGGCGCTGGAGAAACTCCTGAACACCGTGGGCATTTGGCATTTCGATCAGATTGCTTCGTGGAAAGCCAAGGACATCGCGCTGGTCGATGGCAAGATGGAAGGTTTCAAGGGCCGGATAACCCGTGACGAATGGGTCAAGCAAGCACGGGTTCTGGCCAAGGGCGGGGCGACCGAGTTTTCCAAACGGGTAAATAAAGGCGAGGTCTACTAGCCAAGAAGATGATGACCCCCAGCAAGGAAGACGTGGAAATAGCAAGAACGGGGCGGATGGTTGCCCTTGTTATTGCGGCCACCATGATCTTGTGGCTGGGGGCGCAATGGTTGGGCGGACGGATCGGGCTTGATCCATCGTTTGTCTTTCTCTTCGATCTTGCGGCACTTGCGGCCCTGTTTTGGTCACTCGTGGTAATATGGCGGCTTTGGCAGCGGCAAAAACGGGCCGGGAAATAACCCCGGCTGGCATAAGGACGATACTATGCTGAACGATCAGGACCGGATTTTTACCAACCTTTATGGGATGCATGATCGCAGCCTCAAGGGGGCTATGAAGCGCGGACATTGGGATGGCACAGCCAAAATTCTGGCGGAGGGCCGCGATTGGATCGTTGAGCAGGTGAAATCCTCGGGCCTGCGCGGGCGCGGTGGCGCTGGCTTTCCGACCGGCTTGAAGTGGAGCTTCATGCCCAAGCAATCGGACGGGCGGCCCTGCTATCTGGTGGTCAATGCCGACGAATCCGAACCCGGCACCTGCAAAGACCGCGAGATCATGCGCAATGATCCCCATACGCTGATCGAGGGCTGCCTGATCGCGTCTTTCGCGATGGGGGCGAATGCGTGCTACATCTATATTCGCGGTGAATATATCCGCGAGCGTGAAGCATTGCAGGACGCGATTGATGAGGCTTATGAAGCCGGCCTGATCGGCAAGAACGCCTGCAAGTCGGGCTTCAATTTCGATCTATATCTGCATCACGGCGCTGGCGCTTATATCTGCGGCGAAGAAACAGCACTTCTGGAAAGCCTTGAGGGCCGCAAAGGTATGCCCCGGATGAAGCCGCCCTTCCCGGCGGGGGCGGGGCTTTATGGCTGCCCGACCACGGTGAACAATGTGGAATCCATTGCCGTTGTACCCACCATCCTGCGGCGTGGCCCGTCGTGGTTTGCAGGTTTCGGGCGGCCCAACAATGTCGGCACCAAGATCTTCGGCATCTCTGGCCATGTGAACAACCCTTGCGTGGTCGAAGAGGCGATGTCGATTTCCCTGCGCGAACTTCTGGACCGCCATTGCGGCGGGGTGCGGGGCGGCTGGAAGAATATCAAGGCTGTCATCCCCGGCGGCTCATCGGTGCCGATGCTGAATGCCGCGCAATGCGATGAAGCGATCATGGATTTCGACTGGCTGCGCGAACAACGCTCGGGTCTTGGCACTGCCGCCGTGATCGTGATGGATCAGTCCACTGATGTGATCAAGGCGATCTGGCGGCTGTCGAAATTCTACAAGCACGAGTCTTGCGGCCAATGCACGCCCTGCCGTGAAGGTACCGGCTGGATGATGCGGGTCATGGACCGGCTGGTGCGCGGCGAGGCCGAGGTTGAGGAGATTGATCTGCTCTTGTCGGTCACCAAACAGGTGGAAGGCCACACGATTTGCGCGCTTGGCGATGCGGCGGCCTGGCCGATTCAAGGCCTTGTCCGGCACTTCCGTGAAGAGATCGAGGACCGGATCAAGGCCAAGAAAACCGGCCGTATGGGAGCGATGGCGGCGGAGTGATTTTCACAGGGTTTTCACGCGTGAAAATCAACCCAAGCCGTTGAAACGAAACGAATACGGAAAAAATATTAACCAAATATTAAGGATTTCACGACCAATGCAGCCCGCGGGCCACCATCTTGCCGAACTCAACATTGGTCGCCTGATCGCGCCCACGGATGATGTGCGGGTGGCGGAATTCATGGAGGCGCTTGACCGGATCAACGGCCTTGGCAAGCGGATGCCGGGATTCGTGTGGATGATGGAAGGCTCTGGCGTGCCGGGGACGGGGAACACTGAAAACGCCATTGGCGATGATCCGCAAACTGTCGCCAATCTGACGGTTTGGGAAAATGTCGAGACGTTGGAAGCCTTCGTCTGGAAGACCGTCCATCGGCAGTTCTACGACCGCCGGGCCGAATGGTTCGAAGTTCTGGGCAAGATGCATTTCGCCATGTGGTGGGTGCCGCAAGGCCATAAACCCTCTTTGGAGGAGGCGCGGGAACGGTTGGCCCATAAAGAGCAACACGGCGACACCGATCATGCCTTTGGCTGGTCATACCTTAAAGAGGCACAGCTTTGGCAAGACCGGGCGTGCAGCACGCAGGCGGCGGAGTAGGCGGATGATGATGTTCGCGTCTTTTCTGGCACCGCTTCTGGCATCGGTCCTTTACGTCATCGTCTTTCAAAAGGCGGGGTTTCGTGGGGCCATTCTTGCAATTTGCGCCGGACCGGTGCTGAGCGCGCTGCTGTCCTTTGGCCTTTTGGGGGGGTATTACCTTGGTGAAGGGGCAACCCTGTTCGTCATCCTCGGCTCAGTCGGCCTTTCTCTGGCACCTTTGCTGGTTCTGGCCTTCAAAACCTGGCCGCCGGTTGGTATTCCTTCGCCCAGAGGTGACGAATGACCGCCGGAGTTATTGCATATCAGCGCGCGAAGATTGCC
>JBATTI010000457.1:0-4473 GCA_049670445.1 Albidovulum sp.
GCGAAGTTCAGGATGGCGAGCGCTGCCATCAGAAGGCGGGTTTCAAGAAGCCCTTCATCGGCCTCACCGTTCGCCGCCAGAACAACCGTGCGGCAAACGTCGAGGGCAGTTGCGGCGGGCAGTGCCAGTGCTTTGTTTGCCATTTCGGCCAGCTCGCTACAGCCGATTTGCAGCGCTTCGTCTGTCAAACCACCCTCTGTCGAGGGTAGCCAGCCTTTCAAGCCATGCCGCAAACAGCGTTTCCACCGTCTGCCCCTCCGATGCGCACGGGAAGGCCGGGACCTGATCGAGTCCTTCGGCGGCTGTTGTTTGGTTCTTGCTCATCTTTATCACCTTTGATCAAGAATGTGCGGCCAGCCGATACTGGCGGCAAGATGATCGAGGGGCGAACAGAGCAGGTCAAAGCTTGTGAGTTGTCACCATGTGGTGGGAAAAGTGGTGGGATCGTTTTCGATCACTCACATATTTTCCTATAACATCAAAAGCTTAGTGTTTGTGATTTGGTGGAGCCAAGCGGGATCGAACCGCTGACCTCTTGAATGCCATTCAAGCGCTCTCCCAACTGAGCTATGGCCCCACCGGAGGTCCGGGCGTTACCGCCCGCGTGGGCTGGCATATAGGCAAGGGGGCGATGCGGCGCAAGCACAAAATCGCGGCGCCTGACGTAAAGATCTGCTAAGGCAATGGGCGGCGCCTTGACCGGGCCGGCCCCCGAAGGGCCAGGCAATCAAAAGGGCGCCAGTATGAACCGGCGCCCTTTGGGCAAAGCCTTGCCTCGTCCGATCAGCTGTCGTCGTCGTTGGTGCTGACGTCGGCGATTTCGTCCAATGGTACGGTATCGTCGTCGTCATCTTCCAGAAGATCATCGTCGAGGTCGACATCAGAGCCGTCATCCTCAAGTTCCGGCTCTTCGATCAGATCATCGGCATCTGTTTCGGCAGCGGCTTCTTTGATGGCGGCCTTCTCAACCAGCGCGCTGCGGCTGCGCTGGGTTGACAGGCTTTCGGCCGAAAAGACCTGCGCACATTCGGGGCAGGTCATCGGATCGCGCCGAAGGTCGTAAAAACGGCTCGCGCAATGCGGGCAAAGGCGTTTGACGCCCCATTCGTCTTTGGGCATGGAACACTCCTTACGGTGCTTGGGCTATGTCAGAGTCGCAGCCAACTGCCACAAGTCCGGCGGGGTGTCAAAGGCTTTTGATCTTTCACGGCTTTGATGCGGCTTTGCTCTTTTCGCCGGGCGCGGAATTGGCCATCATGCAAACTGGGAATGAGGGGTGAAATGCACAAGACATTGGCAGGTGATCCGCCCGTGGAACTGACCTTGCGGCGCTCGGCGCGGGCGCGGCGGTTTTCCTTGCGGGTGTCGCGACTTGACGGGCGGGTCACCTTGTCGATGCCGCCCCATGCCGCCGAGGCCGAAGCCATGGCCTTTGCCGAAAGCCAGGCCGAGTGGATCAGGCGCAATCAGGGGCGTGCGGCGCAGATCTGCCGGGTAGAGCTTGGCACCGCGATCCCGCTTGAGGGCCGCATGGTGACGCTGGTGGCCGCAGATCTGCGCGCCCCGCAGCTGTTGGGTGATCAACTGCTGGTGCCGCCCGATCCGGCGCGCATGCCGATAAGGGTGATGGCCTATCTAAAGCTGCAGGCACGCCAGCGGTTGCAAGCGGCAAGCGATCATTACGCACAAGCGCTGGGGCGGCGGCACGCGGGGCTGGTGCTGCGCGATACAAGGTCGCGCTGGGGGTCTTGTGCCGCGGACGGGCAGCTGATGTATTCATGGCGGCTGATCATGGCGCCGCCAGATGTGTTGGATTATGTCGCGGCCCATGAGGTGGCGCATCTGGCCGAGATGAACCATTCACCGGCGTTTTGGGCAGTGGTGCGCCGGTTGATGCCGGGCTACGAAGTGCATCGGCGCTGGCTTAAGACCAAGGGCAATGCGCTCCACGGTTATGATTTCGTCTCGCGTTCGGGCGAATAGGCGGGCATCTGGTGGTTGACGGCCATGCCGCTTTGTGATCACGCTTTGGCATGAACACCACCCCACGCCCGCTGGACCCCGGACTTGCCTCGCATGACCGGCTTTACCGGACCTTGCGCCAGCAGATCATGCATGGCGAAGTGCCGCCCGGGCAGTCGCTGACGCTGCGCGGGCTGGCTGCGCAATTTGGCGTGTCGATGACGCCGGTGCGCGAAGCCTTGCGGCGGCTGTCGGCGGAAGGCGCGCTGACGCTGTCGGCCTCGGGCCGGGTCTCAACGCCTGAACTTGGTACGGACCGGATAGAGGAGCTGGCGGCCTTGCGCGCATTGATTGAGCCAGAGCTTGCAAGCCGTGCGCTGCCGCGCGCCCATATCGCCCTGATCGAGCGGATGCAGGGCATCAATGCGGCCAATCAAGAGGCCGCCCAGCGCCGCGATGCGGTGGGCTATGTGCGCAGCAATCTGGAATTTCACCGCGCCCTCTATCTGCGCGCTCAATCGCCTGCGATGCTGGCCGTGGTTGAGACATTATGGCTGCAACTGGGCCCGACCATGCGCGACCTTTATGCGCGGCTGAACCGCAAAGATCCGCCGCAGCACCACCGGATGATCATCGCGGCGCTGAAGGCAGGGGATGAACCGGCGTTGCGACTGGCGGTCAGAACAGATGTCACACAGGGCCTGCGTCACCTGGCGGGGTAAGGGCGATTTTTCTGCGAAAAATCATGTGAATTTTCGCAGAAAATTCGTGCCCGATTTGGGCCGGGTCAGGCATGGATAGGGCCATCACCGCAAGCCAGAGCCGCCTCGCGGACCGCTTCCGAGAAGGTCGGATGGGCGTGGCAGGTCAAGGCGATATCTTCGGCTGAGGCACCAAATTCCATGCCGACACAGATCTCATGGATAAGATCACCCGCCGCAGGCCCGATGATATGGGCGCCAAGGATACGGTCGGTTTCCTTATCCGCAAGGATCTTCACGAACCCTTCGCCCTGAAAAACCGCCTTTGCACGGCCATTGCCCATGAAGGAAAACTTGCCAACCTTATAGGCCCGGCCTTCTTCCTTCAGTTGTTCTTCGGTCTTGCCAACGCTTGCAACTTCCGGGGTCGTGTAGATCACGCCAGGAATGACATCATAGTTCACATGGCCAGCCTTGCCCGCCAGTATCTCGGCCAGGGCCATGCCTTCGTCTTCGGCCTTATGGGCCAGCATCGGCCCGTCAATCGCATCGCCGAATGCATATATGCCTTTGATATTCGTGGCATAGTGGCCATCTGTCTTGATCTGGCCGCGCTTCTCCATCTCGACCCCCAAGGCGTCAAGCCCCAGCCCGTCGGTAAAGGGTTTGCGCCCCGTTGCCACCAAGACGCAATCGGCATCCAGCGTGGCCTCGGCCTCGGTCTTCTTGAGCTTATAGGTCACCTTGGCCTTGCCGCGCGCCACTTCGACCTTTTGCACGGCCGCCCCCATCACGAATTTCATACCCTGACGGCCCAGGATCCGCTGGAAGGTCTTGGCGACATCGGCGTCCATGCCCGGCGTGATCGCATCCAGAAACTCAACCACCGTGACTTCGGAGCCAAGCCGCGCATAGACCGACCCCATCTCAAGCCCGATGACGCCTGCGCCGATCACCACCAGCGAGCGTGGGACCTTGCCCAAGGTCAGCGCCCCGGTTGAGGTGACGACGACCTTTTCATCCACCGTGACACCCGGCAGGCTTGACGGCTCGGAACCCGTGGCGATCACGATGTTTTTCGCCTCATGCAGCTCATCCCCGACCTTGACCTTGCCCACCTGCGGGATCGTGCCCCAGCCCTTGAGCCAGGTGATCTTGTTCTTTTTGAACAGGAACTCGATCCCCTTGGTGTTTTGCCCAATCACCTCATCCTTGTAGGCAAGCATCTGCGGCCAATCGACCGAGGGGCTTTTGCCCTTCAACCCCATCTTGGCAAAATTATGCTCTGCCTCATGCAGCATATGCGAGGCATGCAACAGCGCCTTCGAAGGGATGCAGCCGACGTTCAGGCAGGTGCCGCCCAGGGTTTCACGCCCTTCGACCACGGCGACTTTGAGCCCCAGTTGGGCCGCGCGGATGGCCGAGACATAGCCGCCGGGGCCTGCGCCGATGTAGATCACGTCAAAAGCAGCCATGGGATACTCCTTCAAAAATAGGCGTCTGGCCTGCGTCCCGCAGGCGTCGAGGGTCTGTACCGCATCCGTCCCGACGGCTGTCGGGGCAGGTTGCACCGTCCCTTAGGTATTTAAGAACAGAAGAAAGGGAAAGGATCATAAGCTCATCAGCGCCCCGAGGTAGAGGCTCACCGTGGCGGCGAAGCCCGCGATCCAGAGCGCGGTGCGGATACCGGTCAGGCCGAAACCATAGGCGGGTACGTAAACCACGCGCGCGACCAAGAAGACCTGCGCCGCCGTCAGGGTTCCGGCGCCAAAGCCATCCTTGAGGGCAAGGATCACGATGGCGGGCGCGA
>JBATTI010000458.1:0-2916 GCA_049670445.1 Albidovulum sp.
GGCAAGGCTGACGTCTTTGCCGGTCCGCGCCGAAATCTCGCGCTGAAGCACCCGCAAGGCGGCATAAGATCCGCCCAAGGCCTTGAAACTGCCAAGTCCGAAGCGCGGTCCTTCATCCTTGTAGGCAATCTCACCCACCCCAATCCGCCGGGCAAGCGCGCCGAGCAAGACCAGCGGCGTGGGCGCATAGCCATCCCACTGCGTGATCTCCGCCCCAGCGGTGGCGAAATCTTCGGGCGTCACCACGGTCTGTGCGGCGCGACCGCAGCTTCGGGTCGCGGCCACATGCTTAAGGCGGGCAGGGGGCAAAAGGTCGGTCATCACATATCCTGTCTTGCTGGAAGGCGGTCACGCACCAGGGCTGCCCAAAAGGCGGCACCCGCGGTCAAGATTGCATCGTTGAAATCGTAGTCGGCGGCGTGAAGCGGTTGGCCATGCGCCCCTTCCGTGCCATTTCCCATCAGCAGGAAACAGCCCGGAACCGCTGCGGAAAAATGGGCGAAATCCTCTGAAAAGCTCATCGGTGGGCGGGCGCCGTCGGCTTCAAGCCCTGCTGCACGTGCTGCGCGCAAGACGGCGTCGACCGGGGCCGGGGCGTTGATGGTTTCAATGAATTCGGTGTTGAAGGCCATGGTCGCGGTGATGCCGTGGGTGGCCGCGACGCCATCCACGATCTGGCGCATGAAGCGTTTGATTGCCAAGCGGTCCTCTGGCACACGCGCACGCACATCACCCTTAAGCGTCGCGCAACCCGGCAGCACATTGCGCTGGCCGTCGGTCAAAAACTCGGTCACCGAAACCACCGCCCCGGCACCGGGTGCAAGCTTGCGCGACACCACGGTTTGCAAGGCCAGAACCATCTCGGCGCCGACGGTGATCGCATCTACGCCCAGCTGCGGCATTGAGGCATGGCCGCCCTTCCCGTTGATTTCAATCGTGAACAGGCTTTCGCTGGCACAGATCTGGCCCACGCGGGTCGAGACATGCCCCGCAGGTTCCCCCGGCAGGTTATGGATCGCATAGACCTCATCGATCGCAAAGCGGTCAAGCACAGCTTCATCAATCATCGCCTTGGCACCCAGCCCGTGTTCTTCGTTGGGCTGGAACAGGAACACCACGGTCCCGTCAAAACCCTTGTCGCGGGCCAGCAATTCAGCCGCGCCCAACAGCATTGTCATATGGCCGTCATGACCGCAGGCATGCATAACGCCCGGCGTGTTTGAAACATAGTCATGCTGGCTGACTTCGTGAATTGGCAAAGCATCCATATCGGCCCGCAGCCCGATGGCGCGGTTGCCGGTGCCGACCTTCAGGATACCAACAACGCCCACACCTTCATGAACCTCGACCTGAAGGTCGCGCAACATCGCCGCCACTTTCGCGCGCGTGCGCATCTCTTGAAAGCCAAGCTCCGGATCGCGGTGGAACGCGCGTCGGATCGTGACTAGTTTTTGGTGGAATGTGTCCATTTGATTCTCCGGCGGGCGACGTGCTTTAAGATTAAAGGCTAGCAGTGACAATGGGCGTCGAAGTTCCGGTTCTTGGTGAGGAAATAAGTCGAAAGTCGCGCCTTTCACGATCATTGCAAGCGCTATCACCGGTGTCATCGGGAAACCGCTGATATGTCTGCATGGCCCGCAAAAAATCCCCGGCGCGCAAAGCGCTACTGGAAGGGCACACCAATGCGGCGCCGGTCATGATTTCCACCAATGATGGCCCGTTTACCGCCAGCGCCTTGGCGATTGCGGTTTCTATATCCCCGGCCAGTCGGCGGTGCTCTCATGGCGAATACCACAGTATTTCAGCTTTTTGCCGATGCCCGAAAGGCGGATGGAATCCGAGCGACCGTGATTTGAATGCCCAACCATACCAAAGACGCTTTGCACACCCCAGTTTGTCATCGTCTTGACCATCACATCAGTGACGGAGCGGGTTCGCGCGGGCTCGGGCCTGATCCCGACGAAAATCGCGTCGTCACGGTTTTGACGCGGCCTTTCGGGCAGGTCATCAACCTGGGCTGCGTCAATCCGGTCCAGAGGCTTGGTGGTCATGACTTCAGGCCACCTCAGTTCAGGTCCCCTCAGTTCAGGTCCCCTCAGTTCAGGCCCCCTCAATTCAGGCCGCCGAATGCGACGCCGGATATGTCGGCCATGTCTTTTTTCCAGGTGGTCAGGTCATTTGGCTCGAACTTTGACAAGTGATCATGCCCGCAAGCGCGCGCCATCACCTGCATCAGTTCGACCGAGGCCTCGAAAAAGTTGGTCAGCCGCTTGGCGGATTTATCGACGACAAGCCGGTTCACCAGATGCGGTTTTTGCGACGCGATCCCGACCGGGCAATTGTTGGTGTGACAGGCCCGCATGGCCAGACAGCCGATGGCTTGCATCGGCGCGTTGGACAAGGCAATCGCATCCGCCCCAAGGGCAAGTGCCTTGATGAAATCTGCGGGTTTGCGCAGACCGCCGGTGATCACCAGCGACACATCCTTGCGCCCCAACTGGTCCAGATGCGCCCGCGCACGCGCCAGCGCCGGGATTGTCGGGACCGAGATATTGTCGCGAAAAATGATCGGGGCGGCACCCGTTCCACCGCCACGCCCATCCAAAATGATGTAGTCCACGCCGACCGCCAAAGCCGCATCAATATCTTTTTCGATATGCTGGGCCGAAAGTTTGTAGCCTATCGGAATGCCGCCGGTATGGTCGCGCACCTTGTCGGCAAATGCCTTGATCTGACCTATCTCGGTCCAGTCAGGAAAACGCGCGGGCGATACGGCGGGCGTGCCCGGTTCCAACCCGCGCACTTCGGCGATCTTGCCGGTCACCTTGTTGCCCGGCAGATGCCCGCCGGTTCCGGTTTTGGCACCTTGCCCACCTTTGAAATGGAAGGCCTGAACCTTCAATAGCTTGTCCCAGC
>JBATTI010000459.1:0-5833 GCA_049670445.1 Albidovulum sp.
ATGTGCACCGCCTTATTCAGGGCGATCATGAAAAGCGCATCGAAAACCGCACAACCCGCAAAAGGGAGGCCTGAGCCATGTGGGACCGCAATCAAATGGCCGCCCGCGCCGCGCAAGAGCTGCAAGATGGCTGGTATGTGAACCTTGGCATCGGCATCCCGACCCTGGTGTCGAACCACATCCCCAAGGGCGTGAATGTGACGCTGCAATCGGAAAACGGCATGCTCGGCATGGGGCCCTTTCCCTATGAAGGCGAAGAAGACGCCGATCTGATCAATGCGGGCAAGCAAACCATCACCGAATTGCCGCAAACCGCCTATTTCGACAGTTCGCAAAGCTTCGCGATGATCCGCGGCGGCAAGATCGCCATGGCCATCCTCGGGGCCATGGAGGTGGCCGAAAACGGCGATCTTGCGAATTGGATGATCCCCGGCAAGCTGGTCAAAGGCATGGGCGGGGCGATGGATCTGGTGGCAGGGGTTGGCCGCGTGGTGGTGGTGATGGATCACACCTCCAAACATGGCGAGTCAAAAGTGCTGAAGGCCTGCACCCTGCCGCTGACCGGCAAGTCGGTGGTGGACCGCATCATCACCAATCTTGGCGTGTTGGATGTTGTCCCCGGCGGGCTGAAAATCGTCGAGCTTGCCGAAGGCGTCACCGAGGCCGAAATGCGCGCTGCAACCGATGCAACGCTGGTCTGAAGGCACAGGCGCTACCCGCTGAATTGGCGGATTCGTGAACAAAAACGCCTTTTTGGCCCTATTGCCCATGGGTTTTCCGGTCGGGGAAATACTCTTCCCGGCCGATTTCAGACCCCTGCCACAATTCGCAGGCCCTTTCAGGCGGGGGCCTGATCGCCCCGAAACGGGGCTGGTCCGATCAAGGGTTCAAGGCGCGCGGTCTTTATCCGCCAGCTCTGGCCCTTTTGGCCATGGCCGGGCGTCGCGCTGACGCGCGCGCCTGACGGCAGGACGCAACCGCGATCCCCCCGCAGCCGCATGCGCCCATGTCCGGTTTGGGCAGGCAAATGTTTTAAATATCAATGATTTGAAATCCCCCTTTGCGCCACGGGCCAGACCGCACCCATCTGCGCATCCCCCCGGGGCGCAACACTGCAGGACCGCAAGTTTTTCGCCCCCGGCGCCGCTGGCCCATCGTCAAATTCCAGCACCCGGATCAAGGCCCGCGCCACAGCTGCCAAGCCCCTCTTGGCGCTCAAGACCCCGAAGGCATGCGCCCTGCCGCAGCCCTCCCCTCAAAGGGGGCAAGCGCCACGACTCTCCGGTTTCGACAACGCCAAATCGCCTAAATTTTAACACAAATGCGAAGGAAACCCTCCTCATTAGACAACCGAACACCTGTGACGCATTAAAAAGGATAACGATTATGCATTTCGCGAAACCGCTTACCGCACTCAAAGTTGCTGGCATTGCCACCCTGTACACATTCGCCACCGCCGCAGTCGCGCTGGCCGCTGGTCTGCCCGCAGCAAACCCAGGCTCCGGTGCGGCCACCTTTGACGCAGCCTACGGTTCTGACAATGCCAAGATGCGTCTTGCGGCAGCCTATACGGCATCTGCCGATGCCGAGGCCCTGTCCGACATCCGCCCCTTGCGCTATTCGCACGGCGCCACCCCTTCCGAGATCCGCCCGCTGCGCTATTCGCACGGAGCCGCCCCTGCTGACATCCGCCCGCTGCGCTATTCACACGGCGCCACCCCTTCCGAGATCCGCCCACTGCGCTATTCACACGGCGCCACCCCTGCCGACATCCGCCCGCTGCGCTATTCACACGGCGCCACCCCTTCCGAGATCCGGCCCCTGCGCTATGCGCGCAACAAGACCGCAGAAGCCACCCTTCAGCTTGCTGACAACTCCGACCTCTGATAGGGTTATCGGGGCCGCCAGCGCGGCCACCGCAACACAACGACGAGACGCCGACAACACGCTGACAACACCGGGGGCCATCGGCAGCGATGGCCCTCAAGCCTCCCGGAACTGACCATGCGACGATCGCCAATAGTGGCAAAGATTGTCCAAAATTTCGAAACAAATTCATATTGCTGCCCAATTCCGCCTCTACCTGCCTAGAAGATGATGAGCGCGAATTCTCCCCTTCCTGGACCCACCCCGGCCCCTCCGGCGAAACGCTGGCGCGACTACGCCTTCATTGGCGGGTTGCTGTTGCTGTTCCTGGCCGGGCTTATCGGCGTTGCCGCCGCCACCGGCTGGGAACAGACCCGCGCCGAACTCTCAAAACTCAGCCTTTGGCAATTCGGGTTGTTGCTGGCGCTTTCGCTGGCCAATTACGGGCTGCGCGGCTTGCGCTGGCATCTGTTCGCCAAAAGCCTTGGCCTGCACACGACCCTTGGACAAAACCTGCGCCATTTCCTTGGCGGCTTCGCGATGAGCGTCACCCCCGGCCGAATTGGCGAATTGGTGCGGATGCGCTGGCTGGCGCGCGAAACCGGCTGGTCGGTGGAACGCACGGCCCCCCTGGCGCTGGTTGACCGCGCCTCTGATCTGGGCGCAATGGCGCTTTTGCTTGGCGCATCGGCAAGCTTGGGCACCGGCATGATTACCGGCGCGGTGCCGGTTACGCTGTTGGCCCTTGCCGTGGCCATTGTCGCCACACGCCCGGCCCTGCTTGCCCGGATCGTTACCCTGATTTACCACGCCACCGGCCGTTTGCCGCGGATCTTCGCGCGACTGCGCCATGCGGCACGGTCCCTTTCCGCCTTCAGCTCTGGCGGGGTCCTGGCGATGGCCATGGGGCTTGGGCTTTTGGGCTGGGCGGCAGAAGGCTATGCATTCCACTTGCTTTTGGGCTGGTTCGGGGCCGATCTTGGGCTGGCGCGCGCCATGGCCATTTTCTTATTCGCGACCTTGGCCGGTGGGCTGACGGGCGCGCCGGGCGGGGTTGGCGGTGCCGAAGCCGCGATGATCGCGCTTTTGGCAATGGACGGAGTGCCGTTGGAGGTAACGCTGGCCGCGACCGCGATTATCCGTGTAACGACATTGTGGTTTGCGGTAGGGATCGGCATGCTGGCCTTTCCCATCGCAGAAAGAAAATCCGTGAAGGTGGGTTCATGATCTGGAAATCTTGCGAATATGCCGGCTGGGGCCGGGCGCTGAAGGCCACGGGCGAAATTGCCCGCCCTGAGCGGCTTCGCGCGCTCAATGCACTTCTTGATGAAAACATGGCCCCCGCCATTGGCATGCGGCGCAGCTATGGCGATGCGGCGCTGAATTCCGGCGGTCAGGTTATCGAGATGACGCGTCTGGACCGGATGCTGTCATTCGACGCAGATACCGGCGTGCTTGAGGTAGAGGCAGGCGCGCGCCTGGGCGAGATCGCCGCCGCCTTCGCCCCGCGCGGCTGGTTGCCGCCGGTCATGCCCGGCACCGGTTTTGCCACCATCGGCGGCGCCATCGCGCAAGATGTCCACGGCAAGAACCACCACCATATGGGCAGTTTCGGACAGCATGTCTTGTCCCTGCAGCTGCGTCAGGCAAAGCGCACCTCCACGGTATCGCCCGAAACCAATGCCGATCTTTTCCGCGCCACCATCGGCGGGTTGGGCCAGACCGGCGTGATCCTTTCAGCCCGGATCAGGATGCTGCCCGCCAAGGGCGATGTGATGGTCGTGACCGAGCGTCGAATCGAAGGCTGGGACGATTTCTTGACCATGCTTGATACCTCAACCGCCACCTATTCGGTTGGCTGGATTGATGCGACAGCCCGCGGCGCCAGCCTTGGCCGCGGGATCATGGAAGAGGGTGAAACCGGGTCGGGCCTGCTGCCGAAACGGGCGAAATACCGCAAGGTGCCCTTCGATGCGCCAAAATTCGCGCTTGCCGGGCCGATCGTGCGGGCCTTTAACAACGCCTATTTCCGCCGCGTGCCCGCCACCGGGCGCACCGTGGTAAAACCGATATCGGATTTCTTCTTCCCGCTTGACAAGATCCACGATTGGAACCGGCTTTACGGCAAACAGGGGTTCCACCAGTTTCAATGCGTGGTCCCCATCGCCGCCGCACCCGCCTTGCGCAATATGCTTGAGGTGATTGCCAATTCCGGCCTCGCCTCGCCGCTCGCGGTGCTCAAACGCATGGGTCCGGGGCGCGCGGGCTGCTTGAGCTTTCCGATGGAGGGCTACACACTTGCCGTTGATTTCCCCAACCGCGCCGAGGCGCGGGAACTGATCAAACGGCTGGAAGATATGACCTCGGCGGCGGCGGGCCGGATTTATTTCGCCAAAGACAGTCTGGCGCGCGGTGAAGACGTGGCCGCGATGTACCCCGAACTTGACGCCTGGCGCCGGGTGACGGCCAAGGCAGACCCCGAGGGGCGCCTGATCACCGATCTGGTGCGCCGATTGAAATTGAGGAACGCGTCATGAACGAGACCTGGATCATCTTGGGTGCCACATCGGCAATGGCGCGGGCTTTCGCCCGCAAGGTTGCCGCAAACGGTGCCACGGTGCTGCTGGCCGGCCGCGATCCGGACGATCTGGGCGTGATCGCTGCTGATTGCCGCTTGCGCGGCGCCCCGCAGGCGGAGGTGCTTAGTTTCGACGCCCGCGAACCTAAGGGCTTTGACGCCCTGATCACCCGGATGGAAACCGAAGACGGCATCTTGAATGCGGCGGTCTTTGTAGGCTCCATGCCCGAGCAATCCGCCATCGATGCGGATCCGGGCCTGATCGACGGCACCGTCACCGACAGTTTCACCGGCCCCGCCCGGTTCCTGCAAATGCTCGCCCCTTTGATCGAGGCGCGTGGCTGCGGCACCGTTGTTGGGGTTGGATCGGTGGCAGGCGACCGCGGGCGGCTTGGCAATTACGTTTACGGAGCCGCGAAGGCGGGCTTTCACACCTATCTGTCGGGCCTGCGCAACCGGCTGACCCGTGCGGGCGGCCATGTGGTAACGGTCAAGCCCGGTTTTGTTGATACCGCGATGACCTGGGGCCTGCCCGGCATGTTCCTGGTTGCCCCGCCCGAGGCTGTGGCCGAAGATATCCTCAACGCCGTGAAAAAGCGCCGCAACGTGATCTACACGCCGTTCTTTTGGCGCTACATCATGCTGATCATCCGCAATATCCCCGAGCCGATCTTCAAAAAGCTGAAGATCTGAGCGACCCCAAGCGCAGATATCAGTGGCGAAAACCGGCGGCGTGACCTTTGGTCAGGCCCCGAACCATTGTGACCAAAGCCCTGCCGCCCAGCACATCATGCTGAGCGTGATCATCAAAAGGCCGATGCCCAACTTGTCGCGCATGGCAAAGACGATCGGGTCGTAATCTTGCTTGCCGAACCAGCCCAGCAACACCATCCGCACCAGCCAGATCGCCATCGGCACCAAGGCCACCCACAGGATCCATGTGGTCGGGTAAAGCATCAGCCCCTGATCACTGACCGAATAAAGCGCAAAGATCACCAGCGCCCCAACGGTGCCAAGGCCCGCGACATTCAACAAATCGCTGCGGTCTAGGCGGCTGTAACCCCGCCCCGGCAGCCGATCATCGGATGTGGCAAGTGTCAGCTCGGTCAGCCGTTTGACGCAGCCCAGCGTTATGAAGATCGGGAAGATGAAGATAAGCATATAGATCGACACTTCGACCTGGCCTGCGGCAGCCCCGGCGATCACCCGGATCGTATAAAGGCTGGCAAGTGCCGCAACATCGACCCAGCGCATCCGCTTAAGACGCAGCGAATAGGCCAGCGACGTGACCATATAAAGCACGACCACGGCCAGAAACGCCGCATTCAGCATCGCCGCTATACCCAAGGCGATCACGCTTAACCCGACAAAACCCGCCATCCCGACCGG
>JBATTI010000460.1:0-4129 GCA_049670445.1 Albidovulum sp.
ATATCTGATCAAGCGGCCGACGTGGTGCCCGATACTGCACCCGATACTGCAACAGATACTGCGCCCGAGGTGATGCCCCGAGCTATGGCCGGATAAAGCTTTCGGGCAAATCAGTGGGCCAGGATGCCCGACAGCGCCCCAAAGCCTTACCCCAGATGGGCGCGAATGGGTTCCAGATTATAGCCCCAGCGGGCGGCGGTGGCGATCAGCGTGTCGGCGGGAACCTTGCCCGCTTGCGTCAAGGCCCAGGCGATGGAGCTGCGGTTGCCCGAGGCGCAATAGGCAAAAACCGGGCCGGATGCAGCCATGGCCTTGGCCTGCTCTGCGACGATATTGGCTGAAAAATTACCCGGAACGATCTGATTATCCACGAAGTCCATACCCAGAGCCTCGGTCGCCGCACGCATCGCGGCGGACTGGATCGGTGCAGGAATTTCGCCGTCGGGGCGATTGCAGATAACACGGACGAAGCCCGCGGCCTTGATCGCGGCCAGATCATCGGGCGTGATCTGCGGGGCGACGGCATAGGTTTCGGTCAGATAGCGGAACTCCATCAATTGTCTCCTTTGGTTGCCGCAAGCCGGTCGATCCGCACACGGACCATGGGTGCGGCGATCATACCGATGAGCATGGCGATAAGAAAGGCCGCCCCCCCGATACCACCAAAGCTGAGCGAGGCCATGGCCGGGCCGGGGCAAAGCCCGGCCAAACCCCAGCCCATGCCAAACAGAACCGACCCGATGATAAGGTTATGGCCCAGCTGCGGGCTGGGCTTGGCCGGCAATGTCGCGCCCAGAACGGAGGTTTGAAGGCGGGCTGCAAACCGCCATGCAATCGCCATCGGTACGATCGCGCCGCCCATAACGAAGGCCAGGGTCGGATCCCAGGCACCAAAGACATCAAGCCAGCCTTGCACACGGGTGGTATCGGTCATGCCCGAAATCAACAGCCCGGCACCAAAAAGCCCGCCCGCCAGGCCGGCGGAAACCAAACGCAACATCAGATCACCCCCGTGACATGCCGGAAAAGCAAAACGGTGATCGCGCCCGCCAGAATGTAGATCACCGTGGCCACGATACCGCGCAGCGACAGGCGCGAGATGCCGCAAACCCCGTGGCCCGAGGTGCAGCCATTGGCCAGCCTGGTCCCGACGCCGACCAAAAGCCCGGCCAGAACCACCACGATGATATTTTCGGTAAGATGGGTCGCGGATTTGGCCCCAAGCGCCATGATCGCGGCAGGCACGCCGACCAGCCCGGCCAGAAAACTCAACGCCTCGCCCGGTGATTTTCGCGCTGAACCATCGGCCAGACCACCGATGATCCCCGAGGCCCCCATGATCCGCCCGTTCATCAGCAAAAAGACCGCACCGGCGCAACCAATCACTGCGCCGCCGATAAGACCGGCCACCCATTCTTGTAACATATACTGTCCCCAAAACCTGACACTGCCACTGTGATATAGCCTGATGCCTTTGGCGCGCAATAGCACAGGTTTGACTTGCATCAATGCGTCAAGCGGCGCAGCCTTGCTAGCAATAGGCCACATATGCAGGAGCCGAATGATGAAGTCCCAGACCATACGCGCAAAAGAGCTGACCGAACGGCAAGCGTTCTTGCTTGATCGTCTTCAGGTGATCGGGTCCGAATTTGACACCCATCAAGCCAAGGACTTTGAAGAAATGGCGACCGAGCGTGAGGGCGATGAAGTGCTTGAAGATCTTGGCATGGCCGCCCAGCATGAATTGCGGATGATCGAGGCCGCGCTGATGCGGCTTAAGGCGGGCGACTACGGCGCTTGTGCGAAATGTGGCGAGGAAATCAGCGAAGAGCGGCTTGATTTGCTGCCGGCCACACCCTTTTGCGCGCCTTGTGCGGCGCGTCTTTAGGGCGCGACCCGGTCTTGCAAAAAAACCTTATGTGTCGGAGAGTTGGCGGGGTCATTATGACGTCGCTGCGGGGCCGATAAAGATATGCCGGATCAAGAAAGTTCAAAACTGCACAGGGATGAGGGGCGCGCTGCGGTTTTGGTGAAATATGCGGCGGCGGATGGCGTGGCGACGCTGATCATGGACAATCCGCCGGTCAATGCGCTGGGGTGGCGCCTGCGGCGCGATTTGCTGGCAGCACTGCAGCGCGCCGAGGAAGACCCGTCCGTGGGGGCCATTGTGCTGGCCGGGGCCGGGCGCGGCTGGCCGGTCGGGGCCGATATCACCGAATTGGGGCGACCCGGCCGGGCACCATTGTTGCCCGATCTTTGTGCGGCCTTTGCGGCGGCCAGCAAGCCGGTGATTGCTGCGATTTTCGGCACGTCTTTGGGTGGCGGGCTGGAGTTGGCGCTTTGCGCGGCATTGCGGCTAAGCGTGCGTTCGGCGCGTTTCGGGCTGCCCGAGATCAGCCTCGGGATCTTGCCCGGTGCGGGCGGCACCCAGCGTTTGCCAAGGTTGATCGGTGCGGCCCCGGCCCTAGAAATGATGCTGACAGGCGCGCCGATCAGTGCCGAAACCGCCGTGGCATTGGGGGTGATCGACAAGATCGTGTTCACTGATGTGATCGAAGCGGCGCAAGAAATCGCGCGCGATCATGTAACGGGCGCGCGGCTTTTGCCGATTGCCGCCTTGCGCAACCAGCCCGGCCTGCATGAGCCGGGCACCTATCTTGACGCGGTCGATAATGCGCGCAAGGCCCGTCACGCGCCACATGATCTGGCCGCCCCAAGGATTGTCGATTGCGTCGAGGCGGCGGTTCTGCTGCCCACGGATGAAGGCATGATCTTTGAACGCGCAGCTTTCACCGACCTTGCCAACACCCCCCATTCACGCGCCTTGCGCCATGTGTTCATGGCCGAAAGACGCGGGGCGAAATCGCTGCCAAAACCGCAAGGATCAGCCCCCGCGCTGGAAGCGGTGGCGGTTGTCGGCGGCGGCGCGATCGGTACGGGGCTGGCCACAGAGCTTTTGCAGCAGGGCCTTGACGTGACCTTGATCGAGGCCAATGAACATGCCTTGGCCCAGGCCCTCGCGCGGGTGGCGCGCGGCCAGGACGCCGCGCAAAAGCGCGGCGAGATCACGGCGGAAAAGCGCGTGAACGATTGGGCGCGGCTGAAGGCGGCGCAAGATCTGTCGGCGGTCGCGACTGCGGATCTGGTGATCGAGGCGGTGCCGGAAGTGCTTGCCTACAAAACGCGGATCTTGGCGCAGATCGGCGCCGAAATGGCAGCGGAAAAGCCGATTTTCAGCGTCACCGACGGGTTTGACCCGCAAGAACTGGCGGCGGCATCGGGGCGCAGTGATTGCCATATCAGCCTTTATCTGTGCGAACCTGTGCGCCAGCAAAACCTGATAGAAGTGGCCAGCGGGGCGGGCTTGCGCCAGGCGCCGATGGCGACCTTGCATCTCTTGGCCAAGCTGCTCGGCTGGCGGCTGCTCCGCCATGCCCCGGCGCAAGGTTTCATGGGCGCGCGGCTGCGCACCACGGCTCTGGATGCGGCGGACCGTTGTCTGGAGGCGGGGGCGACCCCGCATGAGGTTGACCGCGCCTGCCGCGCTTACGGCATGCCGCTTGGGATTTATGAGACGCGCGATGCTTACGGGCTGGAGCACGGCATTTTCGCGCGCCCGCAGCGGCGGCGCGGTTGCCTTGCTTCCCCGGTCGGGCAGGCCCTGTCCAAATGGCTGGCTGGGCAGGGGCGCATGGGGCGGCAAAGCGGCCTTGGCTATCACCATTACGACACCAAGGCCCAAGAGACCCGCGCAGATCCCGCCGTCGCGGCAGAGCTGGACCGGCTGCGCCCACGCCAAAGTTTGACCTCCGGCGATATTCAGCGCCGCTTGCTGGCCGGATTGGCCAATGAGGGGGCTTGGGCGATTGTCGAAGGCCGCGCCGTCAACCCCTCCGACATCGATCTGGTCGCGATTGCGCAAGGGTTTCCACGCTGGCGCGGCGGCCCGATGCAAGCGGCGGATGAGGCCGGGCTTTTGCGCCTGCGCAATGATTTGCGCAAATTCACCACAAGCGCTGATCGGTTCTGGGAGCCCGCACCGATCTGGGAAGAGTTGATCCGCAATGGCAAAAACTTCCATGCGCTGAACGGCGATTGATGTCGCCGGTTTAAAGCGAAACGCTATAGG
>JBATTI010000461.1:0-2798 GCA_049670445.1 Albidovulum sp.
TTCCAGGGTCGCCCACCATTTCATCCAAAATCGGCCTGAACCTGCCGGACCGGCCGGCCAAGCCAGCCAGGCCCAGACCACAAATCCATAGCGCACGGATTTGCCCAGAGCCACCAACACCAAGAACCGCCAGAACCCAATCCGCATCCCCCCCGCAACCACGGTCAGCGGATCGCCGATCACCGGGATCCAGGAAAAGAGCAATGACCAGATGCCGTAGCGGGCAAACCACGCCTCTGCCTTGGCATGGCTGGCGGCAGAGACCGGATACCAGCGGTGATGCCGGAAACGCCCGCAAAGCCGCCCAAGCGCCCAATTGATGACCGCGCCCAGCGTATTGCCCGCCGTCGCGACCAAACCCAAAAGCAGCGGATCGCCCCGCCCGCTGGTCAAAAGTGCAACCAGAACCACTTCGGACGATCCCGGCAGCAAGGTGGCCGACAAGAACCCGCTGGAAAACAAAAGCCCGAGGGCCGCAAAATCAATCACTGCTATCATCTCGCATGGGGCGGAATGAATGCCATAGCCGAACCCAATGCAAATCAGCAAGCCATTAAGGCGCGCGCCGCCCGGCCTTGATCAGCCGGGCATTGCTTGCGCTCAAAGCCCCAGCTGGGCCTTGCGTTGCTTGGCCCATGCGCCAATCAAACGGTCCGCAATAATGCCGATGAAGGCAATGCCCAGACCGGCCAAAAGCCCGCGCCCGGTGTCCGCGCCCGGCAAGGCCTTGTAAATCTCCTGGCCCAGATCACGCGAACCGATCAGGGCGGTGATCGCCACCATCGCCAGAGCCATCATAATCGTCTGGTTGATGCCGAGCATGATTTCGGGAACGGCAATCGGCAGCTCGACCTTCCACAACCGTTGACGCGGGGTTGTACCAGCGGCGGTCGCGGCCTCTATCACCGGGGTCGGCACCCGCGACAGGCCCAGATAGGTATAGCGGATCGCCGGAACCGTCGCATAGGCCAGCATCGCCACGACATTCGACAGATCACTGGTCTGAAACAGCATGATCACCGGGATAAGATAGATGAAGCTTGGGAAGGTCTGCAAAGTGTCGCAGATCGTCATCATCACCCGTGCCACACCCTTGTTGCGCGACGACCAGATGCCCAGCGGCACGCCGATCAGGATGCACAAAATGGTGCAGCTGGTGACCAGATAAAGCGTCATCATCAGCGGCGTCCAAAAGCCGGTTGCCGCCAGAAAGCCGAACAGGCAGACGGGCAAAATCGCCAGCCGCAACCCGCCCAGATACCAGCCCGCCAAGGCCAAAAGGCCGATCAGCGTCTGCCATGGCAGCCACAAGAAGAAATCGCGCAGGGGCAGCAGCATCCAGATGGTGATCCCATCACGCACCGGCCTGATATAGGCAAAGAGGTTCTTTGACACCCAGCGCACCGCATCATTGATCGGCCCGCCGTATGAGAACGTCATGCTTTTGGGCAAGATCTCTACCCCCGGCACCACCCGCGCGACAAGCACGGCCACCAGAGTGATCGCGAAAAACAGGGTCAGATGGCGGTGCCGCCCCCAAAAGCCCGTGCCTTCGGCAAGGCGCGGTGGGTTGCGGTGCATGAAGGCCTGGGTCATGCGGTCCAGAACCAAAGCGATCAAGGTGATGGCGATACCCTGTTCAACCGCCTTGCCGATCTGCAATTGCTGCAGCGAAAACAAAAGCTTCTGCCCAAGCCCCGAGGCCCCGACAAGTGATGCGATCACCGCCATGGCCAGCGTTTGCATCACCACCTGATTAAGCCCCAACAGCAGGGTCTGCTGGGCGGCAGGCAGCTTTACTTTCCACAATTGCTGGCGCGGCGTGCAGCCTGACATCATGCCCGCTTCGATGATATCCGAAGGCACCGTGCGCAAACCAAGAATGGTGCAGCGCGCCATTGGCGGCAGCGCAAAGATGAAGGTCGCCAGCATCGCGGGGACTTGCCCGAAGCCGAACAAAATCACCACCGGCCCCAGATAGGCCATATGCGGCGTCGCTTGCATCACATCAAAGGCCGTGTTGAGACTCTTTTCCGCCTTGCGGTTGCTTACGGCCCAAACCCCCAGGGCCAAGCCGGTCATGGCGGCCAATGGCACGGTAACGACGACGATTGACAGGGTTTTCATCGCATCCGGCCAAAGCCCGAAGATCGCCAGATAAAAGGCGCAAAGACCTGAGAAAACCGCTAATCCGCGGCCGCCGATCCAATGGCCCAAAATGGTTGTCCCGGCCACAATCGCCACCCATGGAAGCGGCGGCAGGCCCAATGTCGGCACCCCGCGAAACAACAAGACCTCGGCCAGATCAAGGGGTTGCGACAGCACCCAGGAAATCGCCCGCGTCACTGGTTTTGCAAATACCGAGAACCATGCGAAGAAATCGGTCACCCATTCGCGCGCCGGAATGATCCACCCTTCGGGCCATTTATCAAAGATCGGCATCAGCCGCGCCAGCCCGACCGAAAGCACAACAAACAATATCACCACCAGCCAAGGCGGCAAGGTCGCGCGGCTTGGCGCGGCTACATCACTATCAATCTGCGCGGTATTATCCGTCATGGGCGGTGATCCGGGTAAAGACCGGCGATCATGGCGTTGCGCGTGACAACACCAATGTGACGCCCGCTGTCATCGACCACCGGCACCGGCACTTCTGACGACAAAACCCGTGCGGCCACTTCGGCGATCTTGGCGCTGGCCAGAACCGGCTCGCCATTTGCTTCGCCTTTCTGGGCGATGGCGCGGACACTGACGATATGGTCATGCGGGGCATTGCGGGTGAATTCACGCACATAATC
>JBATTI010000462.1:0-5354 GCA_049670445.1 Albidovulum sp.
CCCCTTGCCCGGCACCAAAGACGCCCATGGAACTGATGAGATCTCTTGTATGGGCAAGGCGTCCAGCTCGGCGCGAAACAGCACCGTCGGGCCGGGATCCTTGCCCTCAAACACCGCAGCCACCCCATGCCCGCCCAGATCGGTCAGTATCCGGGCCGGGTAAAGCGGCCGAAGCGCTGCGACCACCCGCCGCGCGGTTTGCGCCTCTTGCCCCGACAATTCGGGGTGGCGATGCAACGCGTGGCGAAACGCGACAAGGTCTTTCAGGTCGTCTTGCGTCAACCCGCCCAAAGCTGTCCCCATCCTGTCATGACCTGGCCGCCCGACCTTAAGCCGCATCGCGCATCACGACAAGGACGCCCCCGCCCGCATCGTTCAGGCCTGGGCCGAAACGCCCGCGCTGACCGCTGCCGTCGTGGCGTCTTCAAACACCGACCTGCCGCGGCGAATGGTCTGAACCACCCGCGTGGTCAACAGATCTTGCGCATGTGCCAACGGGTTTTGGTTCAGGATTGCAAAATCCGCGATCTTTCCCGGCTCTATCGAGCCGCGCCGGTCTTCTTGAAAAACCTGCCAGGCCGCATCAATGGTCTGCGCGCGCAAGGCCGACAAGACCGAGATCTTTTGCCCCCCGTCCAAGGTTCTGCCCGAATATGTCACGCGGTTGACCGCGCAATGCGCAAGATGGATGGGGCGTGTCGGGGTGACGGATGCATCATTATGCAGCGTATAGCGAACGCCGTAACGCTCTGCCGATCGCGCCGCAGAAATCCGTGCTGCACGTTCGGGGCCAAGGAAGCTGTCATAATGGCGATCCCCCCAAAAATGGATATGCGCCGAAAAGAAGCTGACGGTGACCCCAAGGCGGGCCATGCGTTCAAACTGATCGTCATGCAAGACCTGGCCATGAATGATCGTATGGCGGTGATCCTCGCGCGGCTTGGCCTTTTGCGCGGCCTCAACCGCATCCAAGAACAGATCGGCCCCGGCATCGCCGTTGCAATGGCAATGGATCTGCAGGCCCATATCATGCAGTTTTCGCACCTCGGCGTTCAGGTCTTCGGCGGATGTATAAGGCGTGCCGCGAGGCCGCTCTGCGGAAACCGGTTTATGGTAGTCATCGCGCAAAAGCGCCGTTTGCAGCTGAAACGCCCCATCGGCAAACAATTTGCGCGGCCCAAGGGTGAAATGCGGGTTGTAAGCCGCCCCCTTACCCTGATCCGCCTCTTGGCTCAGCTTTGGTTCCAGCTCTGCCACGGGCAAGATCATCAGATCAAATCCGGGGTCGCCATCCAGCGGAAAGCTGGCGAATTGCGCCAGAAGATCGGCATTGGCCCAGGCGTTCTGGCCGTAGGTCACGCCATGTGAAAGGTATTCGTCCCGCGCCACCGAAAAGCCTTGCCAGAACTTGTCGCCATCAATCAAGAAGGTGGTGTCGCCAAGCTCTCCCATCGCCGACAGGCCCTCGATCAGGCCGGTAAGGGCGCCGGTTTGCGCATCGCGGCCCAGATGCCCGCCAAGCGGATCGGGGCTTTCGCAGGTCAGCCCCCTGCGCGCCAGCGCGGCGGAATTGGCAACGCCATTATGGCCCGAGGCATGCAAGACCCAGATCGGATGCTCGGTAGAGACCGCATCCAGCTCGGCGCGCGTCGGCATGCGCTTTTCGGCAATCGCGGTGTTGTCAAACAAGACCCCCATGACCCATTCGCCATGGGGCGTGGCTTGCGCCTTTTCGCGCAAACGTGACAAGGCCATCGGTATATCGGTGCAATCGCCGCGCGGTGCGGCGGCCAGATCAACCCGGAAGAGCCTGGCAAAACCCGGATCGGGGAAATGCCCATGCGGGTCGATGAACGCGGGCATCATGGTGCGCCCCTGAAGGTCAACCTCGGTCGCCCCGCCGGGCAGTTGCGCCCTAAGCGGTGACACCTTGCCGACAGCGGCGATCTTGTCGCCAATCGTCAGCACCGCCTCGGCCACCGTATCCGCGGCATCCATCGTCAGGATCGGGCCATTGTGGTAAAGGATCGCCTTCGTCATTCTTGCATCTTTCACAAATGGAGCGGCGTAAAACAGCGCAGCCCATGGCCATCGGTTACGTCCCATTTCGGAACCTGCGTACAAACCGCGCTTGCCACGGGGCAACGATCCCGGAACTCACAGCCCGAGGGGCGCTGGATCAGGCTTGGCGGCTCACCCTTCAGGGCAATCCGTTCCAGCCGCGCATCGGGGTCAGGCTCTGGGTTGGCGCTCAGCAGGCAGTTTGTGTAGGGATGGCGCGGGCTTTTGAAAATCGCCTCGGTGGTGCCCTCTTCGACCAACCGCCCAAGGTACAAAATCCCCATCCGATCAGCGACATGGCGCACCACATTAAGGTTATGGGTGATGATCACCATCGACAGGCCCAGCCGTTCGCGCAGATCGTTCAAGAGGTTCAACAACTCTCCCTGCACCGACACATCCAGCCCCGCCGTCGGTTCATCCGCCAGGATCAGCTTCGGCTCCAACGCCAGCGCCCGCGCCACACCCACGCGCCGCGCCTGCCCGCCAGAAAGCTGATAGGGATAGCGATCCGCGAAATGCGCAGGCAGGTTCACCAGTTCAAGCAAGCGCCTGGCCTCGGCATCCAGATCACGCTCTTTCATGCCTTGGATCTTATAGGGCTCGGTCAGCAGATTGCGGATCGTAAGACGCGGCGACAATGAGCCGATCGGATCTTGAAACATCATCGCAAGGTCTTTGCGCAGCGGGCGAAAGGCGCGTTCGCTTAGCCCGCGCAGTTCTTGCCCATTGAACTTGACCGACCCCGCCTGCGCCGGCGCAAGCCCCGCAATGGCGCGGATCACCGTGGTCTTGCCCGACCCGCTTTCACCGACCATGGCATAGGTTTCGCCCTGCTCGACGCTAAAGCTGACCCCCGCCAGAACCGTGACCTGACCATAGCGGGTTTGCAGATCTTTGACTTCAAGGATCGGGCTCATGCCGCCACCTCGGGATGGTTCAGCCAGCAGGCGGCATTTTGCCCCTCGCTGATGCGCCTGAGCGGTGGCACTTCGGCGCAACGCGCCATCGCCTGATCACAGCGGTCGCGAAAAATGCACCCGCCCGGCAGATTGGAAAGGTCTGGCACCTCGCCCGGAATGGTCGGCAAAACCCGCGCACGTTCCTTGATATGGCCCGGATCACATTCGATCAGGCGGCGGGTATAGGGATGTTTGGGATGGTGGAAAATATCGCGCACCGTGCCGCTTTCGACAACGGCGCCCGCATACATCACCACCACGCGGTCGCACAGCTCGGCAATCACCCCAAGGTGATGCGAGATGAACAAAATCGCACAGCCAAAATCACTTTGCAGATCCTTCAGCCGCTCAATGATCTGCACCTCAAGCGTTGCATCCAGCGCCGTCGTCGGCTCATCCGCGATCAACAGATCCGGCTTTGACATCAGCGCCATGGCGATGGCAATCCGCTGGCGCATGCCGCCCGAAAATTCATGCGCAAACTGCGAAAGACGCGTTTCGGGGTCCGGAATGCCGACCACGCCCAACATCTTCGCAGCCAAAGCCCGCTTTTCGGCTTTCGATGCCTTTGACCGGTGCTGGATATCCACCATCTGCTTGCCGATGGAGATGACCGGATTATGGGTTTGCATCGGGTCCTGGAACACGATGGAAATATCGCCCCCCCGCAGATCGCGGATCTTGCGCTCGGATGCGGCAAGCAGGTTGTCACCCTTGAAACGCACTTCGCCGCTGCGAAACCGCGTATTGGGCGCGGTCAGCCGCAGGATCGCTGAAATCAGGGTGGATTTTCCGCAACCGCTTTCCCCGACGATGCCGACAATCTCACCCTTGTTCACATCGAAACTGATGTTACGCAACGCCTTAAGGTCACCGCGCGCAGTCTCATAATCGACACTCAGATTGTCGATCTCAAGCAGGGTTTCACTCATCTGTTCTTCCTCAACTTCGGGTCCACGACGTCTCGCAGGCTTTCGCCAAGGAAGGTAAAACCAAGTGTCGCCAGAATGATCGGCAAGCCGCCCCCGACGACCAGCCACGGGGTTTGCCGGATAAGCGCATATCCGTCCTTCAGCAGCGCCCCCCAGCTTGGGGTGGGCGGCTTGACGCCAAGGCCCAAAAAGCTGAGCCCCGCCTCCAGCGCGATCACGGTCGGAATATCCATCGCGGCAAGCACCGCCAGAACGCCGATGATATTGGGCAACATATGCACCCCCAATATCCGCGTCATACCGGCCCCCATCGCCCGCTCGGCCAAGATGAATTCGCTGTTGCGCAGGGTCAGCGTCTGGGTCCGCGCAACCCGCCCATAGGTCGGGATAGAGGTCGCCATGACAACAAAGACCACGGTTTGCAGGCTTGGCCCGACAAGCGCCACCACGGCAAGCGCGAACATCACGGTCGGGAAAGACCGGATCGTATCGAAAAGCAGCATCAGGAAGTTATCAAGCCATTTTGGCCCGTATCCGGCAATCATGCCCAAGGTCAGGCCAATCGCCATGGCCCCGAAGATTGCGGGCAGTGCCACCTTCAACGCCACCTGCCCGCCCATGACCACCCGCGAAAACGTGTCGCGGCCAAGCTGGTCGGTGCCCAGAAGATGGCTCCACGAAGGCCCCTGCATTCTGTCGGGAATATTCATTGCAATCGGATCATAGGGCACAATCCAGGCGGCAAATATCGCCGCAAACACGATTGCCCCCACAATGATCAGGCCCAGCAAACCCAAAGGATCGCGCGCGACCCCTTCAAGGATCATCGACATTTCCGAGCGGCTCTTTGGGGCGTCTGCAAGAACGTCTGACATCACTCCACCCTCCCTATGCATGCGCCCGCGCGCGCGGATCAAGGATCGCATTGATCAGATCCGCCAGCGCGGTTGAGAGGACAAAAAGCCCGGTTGATACAAGGACCGCCCCCATAACAATCGGGTAGTTTCGGGTGGTGATACTATCAATCACCAGCTTGCCCAGCCCCGGGCGCGCAAAGACAATCTCGGTAAAGACCGCCGAACTCAGCAAGAAACCCATGCCCACACCAATCACTGTCACAACCGGCAAAATGGCAATGCGCAGCGCATATATGCCGACAATCCGCCGCTCGCTCAGCCCGAATGCGCGGGCAGTGCGGATATGGTTTTCGCCCATGACCTCAAGCATGGAGGCCCGCACCAGCCGGGCGATATAGCCAACCCAGCTCAGGCCGATGGCAAAGGATGGCAGCGCCAGATGACAGGCCGTATCCCAGAACCCTTCGCCGACGCCAATGGCCGGAAACCATTGAAGATAGACCGCAACGACCAACAACGACAAAAGGGCGACAACAAAAGCG
>JBATTI010000463.1:0-6770 GCA_049670445.1 Albidovulum sp.
CGCGGGGCTTTACCTGACCGGGGCTGCCGTTTGGCCGGGCGCCGGAACCGGGGCCGGACCGGGGCATCTTCTGGCGCAGTATCTGTCGAAAACCATATCTATATCAAAGTACTAAATAAAAAACTTCAACCAACGGGGATCACCATCATGAAACTCAACCGCCGCAGTCTTCTCAAACTTTCCGCCGCCTCCTTAGCCCTTGCCAGCGCCGGGGCGGCGACATTCGCACAAGCCATCGACGAGCTTGTCATCGCCTATAACGTCAACCTGCCGTCCTGGGATCCGACGGTCGGGCCATCGGCGGTAAATCCAACGATTCAGGGGATTTACCAGTCGGTCTTTGATATGTTCATCGCCCAGGAACCGGATCTGAGCTTCGCGCCGGGGCTGATCACCGAATGGGGCTGGAATGACGACAAGACCAAAGTGATGATGACGGTGCGCGAAGGGGTGACATGGCATGACGGCTCGCCCTTCACGCCTGAGGATGTGGTCTGGTCACTGACCCGTGCGGGGGCCGAGGCCACCGGCAATCCGATCCAGTTCATCTGGTCGACGATCGGCAATTTCACCATCGAGGGCAACAAGATCACCGGCGATGTTCTGCGCTTTGATCCGACAATCTTCAAATGGATGAGCTTCCTTACCGGCTATGTCCTGCCCAAGGCCTATTATGAGAAGGTCGGTGCTGCGGGCTTTGAGGCAGCCCCCATTGGAACCGGCCCCTATATGGTTGAGAAGTTTGAACAAAACGCTTTCGCGCGGCTTAAGGCCAATGAAAACTACTGGGGTGGTGCGCCCGAATTCAAAACCGTGACGATCAAATTCGTCACCGATGCCGCCGCCCGGGTGGCCGAGGTGGAATCGGGCAATTCGCATGTCACTTTGGAAGTGCCCTACGAAGAATTTGACCGCCTCAAGACCAGCCTTACGGGCACTGCCGCGCCGATCTCGGATATCGGGATGATATTCTTGAATGATATCGACGCGATGCTGGATCCCAATGTGCGCATGGCCGCCGTTCATGCCATCAACAAGCCGCTGATCATCGAAAAGCTGCTTTCGGGTTACGGCGTGCCGATCGACACGTTGCAGACCCCGGAATATGTGGCCTATGACCCCACGATCAGCACGCCTTACGATGAGGCCAAGGCGCTGGAGCTGTTGGCGGCGTCGGGCTTTGGCCCCGACAATCCGGTGCGCTTCACCATCCAGACCACCAAGGGCTTCAAGCCCAAGGATTATGAGATGATCCAGGCGATTGTCGGCTTGTGGCGCAAGGTCGGCATCGAGGCCGAGATCGAAGTCTATGAGATCGCCAAACATTATGAGCTGCGCGCGGCCGATCAGCTTGCACCGGCGGCCTTCTACAACTGGGGCAATGCGGTGGGCGATCCGACCACCTCGACCGGATTTGCGATGTTCGGCCCCTCGCCACATTCGGTCTGGGATGGCGAGGATCTGATTGGCATGATCGGCCCCCTGTGGGGCGAGACCGATGAAGCCAAGCGCATCGAGGGCTGGAAGGCAGTGGATCGGTATATTGCCGAAAACGCGCTGGTCATCCCCCTGCTGCAATATGTCCAGCCGATCTTGTCGGCCCCGGGGGTGAAGGTCACGCCGCATGCATCGGGCGCCCTGTTGCCGCATCTGATGACCCGCGCCTGATCTCATAGGGGGTGCCGGGGATGACCCGGCTCCCTGCCCAAAGATGCAGATCATCCGCACCCTTGTGACACGCCTTTTGACCACCGCCATCACCCTTTTGGGGGTGGCGGTGATTGTGTTTTTCGTGATCCGGGTGGTGCCGGGCAATCCGATTGCGATGATGCTGCCGCCCGGTGCAACCGATGCCGACATCACCCGCCTGAAAGAGCTTTACGGTTTTGACAAATCCATACCGGCGCAGTTCTTCATCTGGCTGGGCGGGGTGCTGCAGGGCGATTTTGGCACCTCCATCTCGCTTCGCCAACCGGTTCTGGCGCTGGTCCTCGGCCGCTTGCCCGCCACGTTGGAGTTGTCGGTGATGGCCCTGGTGATCGCGGTCATGCTTGGCGGGGTGATGGCGCTTGTCGGCACCCGGCTGCGCGGCACCCGCACCGAGACCGCGATTGATGTGGGCAATGGCATGGCGCTTTCGGTGCCGGATTTCTTGTGGGGGTTGGTGCTGATCCTGGCCTTTGGGGTGGTGATGCCGGTCTTTCACATCTCGGGCCGGGTGTCGCCTTCGCTGGACCTGCCGTTCACCACACAGTTCTATCTGGTTGAAAGCGTTTTGCGCGGGCGCTTTGACATCTGGCTTGATCTGGTCAGCCATATGTTCATGCCGGCGCTGGCGCTGGCCATTCCCCTGGCCGCGATCATCGGGCAGCTTTTGAAACAATCGCTGAAAGAATGCATGCATCTGGATTATGTGACGCTGGCGCGCACCAAAGGCTACGGCGAAACCCGGGTGATCTTGCGCGAGGCGTTGCGCAATGCGGTCTTGCCGACGCTGACGCTGATCGGGGTCCAGTTCACCTTTCTGATCGGCGGCACGGTGATTATCGAGCGGCTGTTTTCCTATGAAGGCCTTGGCAATATGGCCATTGATGCGGTGATCAACCGCGATCTGCCGTTGATACAGGGCATTGTGATCCTGTTTGCGCTTTTGTTCACGCTTATCAATCTGGCGGTCGATATGTCCTACGCGCTGCTGAACCCAAGGCTGCGGCATGGCTGATGTGGTGTCAGATGTACGCGGCGCGCGGCGGGCCAAAGCGGGGCTGAAGTTGTGGCTGTCGGGGGGCTGGCTTCTGGCGCTTGGGCTGGCTGCGGTATTGGCCCCCTGGATCAGCCCGCAAGACCCTTTGGCGCAAGATCTTTTCGCGGGCCGCGCGCCGCCGTTTTGGATCGCGGGGGCGGTCGATGGCTTTCCTCTGGGCACCGACAGTCTGGGGCGCGATGTGGCAAGCCGGATTTTGCACGGCGCACGGGTTGCGCTGGCGGTGGCGCTGGTTGCGGGGGTTTTGACCGGCCTTATCGGATCGGCTCTTGGGTTGATTGCGGGGTTTTACGGCGGCTGGCCCGATCGCATCATCTCGCGCTTCATTGATATCTGGATGGCCTTTCCGCCGGTGCTGTTTGCCATCTTGCTGATTGCGGTGCTGGGCACCGGCCTCTGGTCGGTGATCCTTGCGATTGTGATCATCGACTGGACCCGCTTTGCCCGCGTCATCCGCGCCGAAGCCATGGCGCAAGGTGCAATGGATTATGTGGCCTCGGCGCAGGTTGCCGGGCGCGGCCGGTTTTCCACGATGCTGACCGAGATCCTGCCCAATGTCTTGCCGACGATCGTGGCGCTTTTGACCTTGGAAATGGGGATTGCCGTGATCGTCGAGGCGATATTGAGCTTTGTCAACCTGTCACTTTCCAGCGATTTCCCGACCTGGGGGGGGATGATATCAGAGGGGCGCATATCGGTGCATCAGGCCTGGTGGGTACTGGTCTTTCCGCTGATCACATTGTTCTTGACGGTGCTGAGCTTCAGCCAGTTGGGCGAAGGTCTGAAGGACCGTTTCGATCCGGTGCTGCGATGAGCGCCTATTTGGATATCCGCAATCTTTCACTATGCCTCAAAGGCAGCGGCACAAGGCTTTTGCGCGCGGTTTCCTTGCAGGTAGAGGCCGGGCAGGTGCACGGTCTGGTGGGCGAAAGCGGGGCGGGCAAGTCGATGATCGGCAAGGCGGTTCTGGGGATATTGCCCGCCTCGGTTGAGGTGGTGGAAGGCGAGATATGGTTGGACGGCACCGATCTTTTGACCCTGCCTGCGCGCGCGTGCCGCCGCAAGATTGGCGCTTGCGCTGCGCTTATTCCGCAAGATCCGATGACAGCACTTAACCCATCAAGGCGGATCGGGCCGCAGATCACCGACCGGCTGGTCGATATACTGGGCTGGCGGCGCGGCGATGCCGAAGCGCGCGCGCTAAGCTTGCTGGCAGAGGTACAGATCGCCGATCCGGGCCGGGTGATGCGCAGCTATCCGCATGAAGTGTCGGGGGGAATGCGCCAGCGCATCCTGATCGCCGCAGCCTTCGCGGCCGAACCAAAGCTGATCATCGCGGATGAGCCGACAACCGCCTTGGATGTGACCGTGCAAAAGCAGATCCTGCGGCTGATTGCGGCCATGCAGGCCCGCCACGGCACGGCGATGATCTTTGTCACCCATGATCTTGGCGTGGTCTCAAAGGTTTGCCAAAGCCTGTCGGTGCTTTATGCGGGGCTGGTGGTCGAACGCGCCTTGGTGGGGGATTTCTTCCGCAAGCCGGGTCACGATTATTCCACCGCGCTTTTGGCCGCGACCCCGCAATATACCCGGCCCGACGCCTCGCTATTACCCGTACCCGATGCGGTGATAGATGCCGTGCGCGCCGAGGTCGCCCGTGCAGATCAGGGCTGGCCGCATGGATAGACCGCTTTACGAGATAAGCGATTTGCACCTGTCGCTGCCCGATATGACACGAAAGCCACTGATCGGCATGGCCCCGCGCATTGAGATTTTGCGGGGCCTGAGCTTTGGCATCGAAAAGGGAGAGGTTTTGGGCATTGTCGGCGGCTCCGGCTCGGGCAAATCGACATTGGGGCGGGCCATGGTGCGGCTGTTGCAGCCAACCGGCGGTCAGATCCGGTTTGACGGGCAAGATATCACCCATCTTGACGAAGCCGCCCTGCGCCCGCTGCGCCGCCGCTTTCAGATGATCTTTCAAGACCCGATGTCGTCGCTGAACCCGCGCCGCCGGGTAGGCGGGATTATCGCGGGGCCACTTGCCTTGCACGGGTTTGACCGGATTGACGCGCGGGTGGCAGAGGCGCTGGATCAGGTCGGCCTGCCCCGCGATTTTCGCCGGCGCTATCCGCATGAGCTGTCGGGCGGACAGCGCCAGCGGGTTGGCATTGCCCGCGCCATCGCCACGCGGCCCGATTTCATCCTGGCCGATGAGATTGTATCGGGCCTTGATGTATCGACACAGGCGCAGGTGCTGAACCTCTTGGCGCGTCTGGTGGAGGAGCTGGGCCTGACTTTGGCCTTCATCAGCCATGATCTGTCGGTGGTGCGCAGGCTGTGCGGGCGTATATTGGTGCTGGACAAAGGCGCGGTCGTTGAAAGTGCCGCCGCCGCCGATCTTTTTGCGTCCCCGCAATCAGACATAACCCGCGCGCTTTTGGATGCAATCCCCCTGCCCGACCCTGCGCAACCTTGGGGCTAGACACATTGGTGCGGTTCGCGTTAGAACTTGCCGACAAATTATCGGCGGCAGAGTTGACCCTAAGGGCAACAGGGCCTATTTAGAGAATGAACGTTCATTCACACATTGGATTGGCCCATGGCCGACATTGCAAATCTATACGATGACCGCATAACCGGTATCCTTGAAGGCGCCAAACGGGCCTTCGCGGAAAAAGGCTTTGACGGCGCCTCGATGCAGGATCTGGCCCGCGCGGCGGGGATGAGCGCGGGTAATTTCTACCGGTATTTCCCGTCAAAAGACGCGATTGTAGAAGCGATGATTGACCGCGATCTTGCGGATGTGCAGCGCGATTTTGAGATCATCCAGACCTCTGAAGATCCGGCCTCGGCCCTGCTCGAAACCTTCCGGCACCGGCTTGACAACCTTGAATGCGAGAAGGGCCCGCTATGGGCAGAGATCGACGCCGCCGCCCGCCGCCGCCCGCAAGTCGCCGCCGTGGTCAGCAAGATGGAAACCGAGGTCAGCCTGTTCCTGATCACCGTTTTCGCACGCATGTCCGGCCTTGGTCTGACCGAGGCGCGGGCGCGGTTTTCGGGCCATTGCATCTTCTTGATCATGGTCTTCAAAGGCGCCTCGCAGCGCCTTTCCGGGGCCGGCTGCCAGATGACCGATGAAACCCGCAGCCATCTGCGCAGCCTTGTGTTGCAAACGATCGAACAGACCCTTACCGAAATTTCTGCCCTGCAGGGCGCAACTGACAAAGAGCTGGCATTATGAGCGCGTTCACAAAAATACTGATTGTCGGTGCCATTGGCGTTGCAGGCTATCTTGGCTATTCGTCCTTCGTCGGACAGGCGGCCCCACCTTCGGCCGAAACCGCCACAGCGGGCGCAGATGCCGCGCAAACGGCAGGAAAGCCCGAAATCAGCCATCCGTCGATAACCGTGGCCCCCGCCAGCCTTGCGGTGCTGCATGACAGCATCCGATCTTCGGGCCTTGTCAGCGCGGTTGAGCGTATCTTGGTGCAGCCCAAGATCGAAGGGCAGGCGATCGATTCCATTGACGCCGAGGTCGGCGATCACGTCGCGGCCGGCGCGGTTTTGGCGCGGCTGTCGGAAACCTCGCTGAAGCTGGAGCTTGCGCAGCTTGCCGCATCGCGCGCCAGCGCCCTTTCCAACATCGCCCAATCCGAGGCGCAGCTGATCGAGGCGGAATCGAACGCGCAAGAAGCCATGCGCACCCAAGAACGTACGAAAGCGCTGCAAAAACAAGGCAATACCTCGCAAGCGGTGGCCGATCAGGCTGCGACTGCGGCCACGGGTGCGGCGGCGCGGGTTTTGGTTGCGGCTCAGGGTGCCGAGGCGGCCAAGGCCCAGCTTAATCTGGTTGATGCGCAGATAGATAATGTGAATTTGCAATTGTCGCGCACCCAGATCACCGCCCCAGTCGCCGGTGAGGTGGTAGAGCGCAACGCGGTCGCGGGTGCCATTGCCAGTGCGTCAGGCGCGCCGATGTTCATTTTGGTCCGCGACGGTCTGTTAG
>JBATTI010000464.1:0-2141 GCA_049670445.1 Albidovulum sp.
CGCCATGTCTTCGCCCACGATCCACATCCCGGCCATATTTTCATATGAATCCGAGGCTGTGGTGAAGCTGCGACCCCTTCCACCCGGATTGAGGACTGCAGCCATGAACGGCAGGCCAAGCGCAAGAGTTTCCAGCTCATACCCGCCGACGAAACCGCGTGATGGGTCATGGCGCGCCTCGTCTTGCACGATCCCGGCCATGGTGGTGCCGCGCCACATGCGCACCGGTTGTTCAAAGACCGCATAAACCGAGCCGGTCATGTGACGCATGTAGTTCCGGCCCACCATGCCCGAAGAATTGGCAAGACCGTCCGGGAACATGTCGGAGGCCGAGTTAAGCAGCAGGCGCGGGCTTTCAAAGCTGTTACCGGCCACACAGATGATACGGGCCTTTTGCATCTGCAAATTGCCGTCCTTGTCGAAATATTCGACACCGGTGACCTTGCCCGCATCATCATGCAAGATCCGCGCTGCATGGGCGTGATCACGAACTTCCAGATTGCCCGTTGCCTCGCCGCGCGGAATATCCGTATAGGCGGAAGACCACTTTGCCCCCCATTTGCAACCCTGAAAGCAAAATCCGGTCTGCTGGCAGGCAAGCCGATCGTCATTATCAAGAGAGTTGATTGCCATACGGCCGGTGTGGACCTCTTTGTAGCCCAGTGCCAAAGCGCCCTTTTCGAAGACCTTGTAGTTATTGTTGCCCGGCAGGCCCGGACGCCCGCCGGTGCGGGTTACACCCAGTTTGGTCTCGGCCTTTTCGTACCACGGTGCCATCTCGGCGGCGTCTATTGGCCAGTCGAGGAGATTGGCCCCCTCGACTGCGCCGTAACTCGTCAACGCTTTCCACTCGTGATCCTGAAAGCGCAGGCTTGCACCCGCCCAATGGGTTGTTGTGCCGCCCACGGCCTTGACGATCCAGGCGGGAAGGCCGGAGAAATCCTTTGCCACCCGCCAATCGCCAGAGGTGGTGCGGGCGTCGGTCCAGGCCAGCTGGCCGAAACTTTCCCATTCGTCATTGATATAGTCTTCGGGCATGTAGCGACCGCCCGCCTCAAGGGCTACGACCTTGACGCCTTTTTGCGCCAGCTCATTTGCCAAAACCCCGCCGCCGGCGCCGGTTCCGATGATGACGACCACGGAGTCGTCGGAAAGCTCAAATTTCGCGACCATGTTATCCTCCTAAAGGTCAAAGCCAAGCAATGTCGTCAAAGCCGCGGTCGATGTAACCGCCCTGCGAGAAGCTTTCGCCTTCGTAACCAAAGATCGGCCAAAGCGCTTTTTGGTTGTAAAGACCGGTCACCAGACCACCGCGCACGGTTTGAAAAAAGCCTGTGTCTTCCATGGCTTGCAAGATCTTCACGCGGTCTTCTTCCCAGCCGATGCTGACATAATCGGCATGTCCCGCCGCCTGCGCTGCGGCATCGACAGAGGCGATGCCTTCGGCAACCATGGCTTTGCTGTCCTCGCTGTCATATCCCTTGACCGCCACGGCATAATATTCGTCGCCAACCCGGTCATGCGGGTAGATGTCGCGGGCCATCTGTAAAAGCGTCGCCATTTCATGTTCGGTGATGCTGGTCACTTCAAGCGCCCAGGCGGCATTGGGGGCGGCGATGAAACCCGCGCCCACCACGGCCAGGGCCCCAGCGGCGACGCTGCGCGACAACAGCGCGCGGCGTGTAAGCCCGGTTCGTTCAATCTTGGTCATTACTTCCTCCCTTGATCATTGTCTTGTCGGCGCGCGCTATTGAAAGCGGCCCCCGCGTGCGAGAACTTCGATTTGGTATCCGTCGGGATCGGCGATGAAGAAAAACCGGGCGACCGGCTTGCCCTTGTTTTGAAAATCAACAAGCTTGCGCGGGGCAAATCCCGCCGCCGTAAGGCGCGCATGTTCGGCATCCAGATCGCCAACCGAAACCGCCAGATGCCCATATCCGTTTCCAAGATCAAATGGATCTGTGCGGCCCTTGTTGACCGTCAGCTCAATCTCAAAGCTGCTTTCGGAATTGGACAGATAAATCAGGGTGAAGTCGTCAAATTCCAGCCGGTCGGCAACCGTAAGCCCGAAGGCTTGTTGATAGAATTTGACCGAGCGCGCCTCATCCAGCACGCGGATCATTGAATGAATTGCTTTGGCC
>JBATTI010000465.1:0-5266 GCA_049670445.1 Albidovulum sp.
GATGAAGAGGCCGCCGATGATCTTGCGCTTGGTTTCGGGGTCCGAGACGCCTTCAAGCTTGCCCAGGAACAGGTCGGATTCGTCGGCATGGATCAGCGGCAGATTGTAGTGTTCGCGAAACATGCTGACGACCTGTTCGCTTTCGCCCAGACGCATGAGGCCATGATCGACATAGACGCAGGTCAGCTGCGCGCCGATCGCCTCATGGATGAGGACGGCGGCAACCGAGCTGTCGACGCCGCCTGAAAGCGCGCATATAACCCGCTTGTCGCCCACTTGCGCGCGGATTTTGGCGATCGCATCTTCGCGGTAGGCGCCCATGGTCCAATCCCCGGTGAAACCGGCGAGACGCACGAAGTTCTCATAAAGCTTGGCGCCTTTCGGGGTGTGGTGCACCTCGGGGTGGAACTGCACGGCGTAGAAATTGCGCGCGGGATCCGCGGTGATGGCGAAAGGCGCGTTGGGCGAGGTGCCATAAACCGCAAAGCCGGGGGCGATTGCGCTGACGTGGTCGCCATGGCTCATCCAGACCTGTTCGCGGCCCTCGCCAAACCAGCCATCGAGAAGCGGCAAGCCCGAGCCTGCAGGCGTCACATAGGCGCGGCCGAATTCGGCGGTGCCATGGCCGCGTTCGACCTTGCCGCCCAGGCAATGCATCATCACCTGTTGGCCGTAGCAGATGCCCAGAACCGGCACGCCGATGTTGAACACCGATGGGGGCGGCATGGGCGCGCCGTCGGAAAAGACCGAGGCCGGTCCCCCCGACAAGATCACGGCTTTGGGGGCGAAATCAGCCAAGAACGCATCATCCACCCGGTTGAAGGGGTGAATTTCGCAATAGACATTCAGCTCTCGCAGGCGGCGCGCGATAAGCTGCGTTACCTGGCTGCCGAAGTCGATGATCAAAAGGCGGTCATGTGATTGGGTCATGGGCCCGGAATATTGGGTTGGTCTGAGACGCGCAAGGGGGCGTTTTTGCCCCTGGCCCCGGTTTGTTTGAACACATTCAGAATATTTCCCCCCCTGATCCGCGCCTGAACCGGCAATGTCGCATAACGATGTGAATGTCGTTTTTGCTTGCCAAGCGACGTTATCCGCGCGGGCCAAAAGATGCGGATGGGTAAAAGATGGGCAAAGCAATCGCGAGGAGCTAAGCGATGAATGAAGTTGTGGAAGGTCGGCGGGCAAGGGGCGGCGGCGGGGCTGCGCGGCGGGCGGAACGGACCGCAGTGCATTTCGAGACGGCCAAATTCATCGAACGCAATATTCCGAACCTTGAGATATTGAACGAAGAAGCGCTTGCGATCATCGAATATAATGCCGACACGATTTTGGAAGAAATCGGCGTCAATTTCGTGGAAAACCCCGAAGCCCTTGAACGCTGGAAGGCCGCTGGCGCCGAAGTGACGGGCGAGCGGGTGCGCATTCCGCGCGGGCTGGCGCGTGAATTGTGCAAGACCGCGCCATCCTCTTTCGTGCAACATGCCCGCAACCCTGCGCGCAATGTGACCATTGGCGGCAAAAATCTGGTGCTTGCGCCGGTCTACGGCCCCCCCTTCGTGCGCGATGAGGGCGGTCGGCGCTATGCAACGATCGAGGATTTCCGCAAATTCGTGAAGCTTGGCTATATGTCAAAATGGCTGCACCATTCGGGCGGTACGGTTTGTGAACCGACGGATGTGCCGGTCAACAAGCGCCATCTTGACATGCTGCTTGCGCATATGACGCTTTCGGACAAGCCCTATATGGGCTCGGTCACCGAACCCAGCCGCGCCGAAGATTCGGTTGAGATGTCGAAGATCCTGTTCGGTGCGGATTTCGTCGATCAAAATACGGTCATGACCTCGCTTATCAACATCAACAGCCCGATGACCTTCGACGGGCTGATGATGGGCGCGCTTGAGGTTTACGCGCGCGCCAATCAGGCCTGCATCATTTCACCCTTTATCGTCGGCGGCGCCATGGCACCGGTGACGGTGGCGGGGACCTTGACGCAAGTTCTGGCCGAGGCTTTGGCAGGCATCGCCTACAGCCAGCTGATCCGTCCGGGCGCGCCGGTGATCATGGGGGCTTTTGTCACCTCGATCGACATGAATTCCGGGGCACCGACATTCGGCACGCCGGAAGCCGCGCATATCACTTACGGCATGGGTCAGCTTGCCCGCCGTCTTGGCCTGCCTTACCGCTCTGCCGGTGGTTTTGCCGGATCGAAACTGCCCGATGCACAAGCGGCCTACGAATCGGCCAACAGTCTGAACATGGGGCTTTTGGCCGGTGTGAACTTCATGCTGCATGCTTGCGGCTGGTTGGAGGGGGGGCTTGTCGCCTCTTTCGAGAAGTTCGTCATGGACGCCGATCAGCTTGGCGCATTGCATCACATCGCCAAGGGCATCGACATGTCTGAAAATGGTCAGGCGCTGGATGCGATCCGCGAAGTGGGGCCGGGGGGCCATTACCTTGGCTGCGCCCATACCCAGGCCAATTTCAAAACCGCTTTTTGGCGGACCGAGATCTTTGACTACAAGCCCTTCGAGACATGGGATGAGGAAGGCGCGCGCGATACCGTCAGCCTCGTGCGGGAACGGATCAAGAAGATGCTGAACGACTACCAGCAGCCAAGCCTCGACCCGGCCATCGAAGAGGCGCTGAATGCCTATGTGGCCCAGAAGAAGGCCTCTATGCCCGACGCCTTCATGTAAAGGTTCGGGCATGTAAAGGTCAGGGCGCTATATCTGTCATCAGGGGCCGCGTCAGCGGCCCCTTTTTTATGCGCCTGGCCCGGTGAGGCCTGTCTGTTGATCGGGCCTTACCGGTGATCGGGCCTTTTTGGTGATCGGGCCTTTCTGGTGATCAGGCCTTGCCGGGTTGGGGCAAAAGCCGCGATTCCGCGATCATTGCGATCAAAATCTCGATATGGCGTGTCAGGCTATAGCCTGCATCTCCGGTACGGCGGGTCTCTTCCAGGCGCTCTTCCTCGGCCAGAAGGGCGGTGACGGCGCGGTCGGGGCTGGGCGCGCTTTGGGTGCGAATCAGCCGCTTGAGATCACGCCCCCGGTTGTAGTCACCAAGGCCTGCACGGGCCGCGCGGATCAACAACCGGGGCCGGCGCAGTTCGGATACAAGCGATAAAAGGTCAGTCATGCGGGAAACTCCTGAGTTGGAACCACCTGAAGATGTGTCCAATCTGTGCCCCGTTGCGTGATTGTCTGTTGGTGCGACCGTTTCTTTCAAAGAAATTTAGAATTTATCAATAATTATCAGGATCGTGCCTGAAATTAACGTTCAGGTAAGGATTGCAACTCAGGGTTGCTGCACCATTAGCGAGAGCGAGACGCAGATTTCGCGCTTTTTCGGGGGATTTCATGACGGCTTCGGCCAATTTTCCAGCGGGGCTTCCCAGCTGGTTGCCAAAAAACGCACGTCTCTATCTGCACCATATCAGTGGGGGGCAGTCTATTCGTGCGCTTGCCAAGGCGGAGGGCTGCCATGCCTCGACGGTGCTGCGGAAGGTTCGCGCCTATGAGCTGCGCCGTGACGATCCTTTGGTTGATGAGGCCCTTAACCTGTTTGAAAAGCGCCAGATCTGGACTGACGCATCGACGATGACACCGGAAGAAAAGGAAGTTTGTGAAATGTCCGCACCCATCAGAGCCGCTAAGACCGGCCCAGTCGACGAAGCCGTGATCATCCGCGAGGCACGGCGCATCTTGCGACGTTTGTGCGAGGCGGGTGCGGTGCTGGCAGTGGCCCCGGAAATGGAAAAGGCGGCAGTTCTGAAGGGCGCGGTGCGCACCGCTGTGGTCGACCGTTCGGTGGCGCAAGCCTTTGCGCTGAAGGACTGGATTGTCATCAAGAATACGGGTCGGGTGACGATTTATGAAATCACTTCGGCCGGGCGCTCGGCGCTCAAGCGGATACTGGATGAGGATCGCAGCCCGGAGGATGCAGGCTTTGCCGAGGCGCGCAGCCCGTTTGCAGAGCAGCACCGGGTTTGGGACGTCCGGCAGGTGGAAGAGCCGGGGGCCGCCCGGCCCCGGCGGATGCGCTACAATCTGACCGAAAGCCCGCTGGCCGCACTGGCGCGCCGCCGCGACAAGGATGGCAAGCCGTTTCTGGAGCCAGAGCTGGCAGCGGCGGGCGAAAGGCTGCGCGAGGATTTTGAATTGGCGCAGATGGGCCCCCGCGTGGCGCAAAACTGGGACAGGTTCCTGACCGCCGGGGATCGCGGTGGTTTTCAGACCGACAGCGGGCAGGCCGAAGGCCCCACATCGGCGCGTGCCCGGGTGGCGGCGGCATTGCGGGACCTCGGCCCCGGTCTTGGCGATATGGTGCTGCGGTGTTGCTGCTACCTTGAAGGGCTTGAGGTGGCCGAAAAGCGCATGGGCTGGTCTGCGCGGTCGGGCAAGATCGTGCTGCGGATCGCCCTTGTCCGGCTCAAGCGCCATTATGACGAGGTTTATGGCGGCAAGCTGCCACTGATCGGGTGACGCTTTGGTGCGGCCCCCCCCGGGCGATGAAATGAAGCGGCCCCCCCCGAGGGGGGCCCTTATGCGTCATCCTGTTTTGTTGTCGGCCAAACCTTCAGCCGATGTTTATATTCCGAACATAGTCCGAACTTAGATTGCCAACCGCAGCATGGGATATTAACTGTGTAACGGAATGAAGCAGGGGGAATTTTCCGTGCGCGATCTAAAAAGCCCCGAAACACGTCACCCTGAAAAGGCGCGTAAGCCCGATCAGGAGCAACCCAAGAAGCCATCCTGGATCAGGGTGAAGGCGCCGACATCCGCCGGATACAAGGCAACACGCGACATTTTGCGCAGCAACAAGCTGGTGACCGTCTGCGAGGAAGCGGGCTGCCCGAATGTGGGCGAATGCTGGTCGCAAGGCCATGCGACGATGATGATCATGGGGGAGATCTGCACGCGGGGCTGTTCGTTTTGCAATATCGCAACCGGCAAACCCGATGCGCTTGACATGTTTGAGCCGGGGCGGGTGGCGCATGCGGTCGAGACATTGGGCCTCAAGCATGTGGTGATCACCAGTGTCGACCGCGATGATCTGGAAGATGGCGGGGCCGAGCATTTTGCCCAAACCATCCGTGCCGTCCGGCACAGATCGCCAGAGACCACCATCGAGATACTGACACCGGATTTCTTGAAATGCACGCCCGACGTTCTTGAGAAGGTGGTCGAGGCTGGCCCCGATGTATTCAACCACAATCTTGAAACAGTGCCGGGGCTTTACCCCTCGGTGCGTCCAGGCG
>JBATTI010000466.1:0-3572 GCA_049670445.1 Albidovulum sp.
CACCTTCGGGGGGTTCAAGCTCCAGCACCGGGGTGCGGGTGTAGCCGACTGCACCAAGGCTTGAAAACCATGCAAGCCGTTGAAAATCAAAGCCGCCGGGTTCGACCGGGCCTTCGGGGGGCGACAGATGCGCGGTCAGGATCACCGTCATGCCGGGCTGCATGGTCAGCTGCGTTTGATCGCCATGAAGTGCCACCCGGACCTGCGACGGGGTGCGGCTGGGCGACACGTCGCGCAAAACCACGCGGTCAAGCGTCATGCGCGGCCGGTCCGAGAAAGAGCGGTCGACGGCGACGATGCGGCCTTCGACCGGCCCGTAATAGCGAAAGGACAAAACCGGCGCCTCGACAGTATGGGCGCGCAAGATGGTGAAGAGCAGCCCCGCGATCATCAGCCCGATGCCGGTGGCCGGAAGGCGCCATTCATCGGGACCGCGCAGCGCCAGTGCGGCCAGACAGATGGCGGCAAAGACCGCGCCGACCGTTGGCCAAATGCCAGGCTCAACCGGCAAGGCAAAGTAAAGTCCGATGCCAAGCGCGAAGAACACCGGAGCCCAAGGCAGCATGGTGCCGCGCGCCGCTGCCAGCGCCAACAGCCCATCCCGCAGATAGTCGCCCGGCCCACGCACCCTTGCTTCCCCTTTGCCTCTTGCCTAGAACCTCACCGTCAGGCTCGCCGCGCAAGAATGGCAGTCTCATGGTTTCCGAAAGGTTAACGCATCCATGTCTCAACCAATAAAAACAGGGCCGGTTGTCACCCGCTTCGCGCCCTCGCCCACCGGCTATCTGCATATTGGCGGTGCGCGCACGGCGCTGTTCAACTGGCTTTACGCGCGCGGCAATGGCGGCAAGTTCCTGTTGCGAATCGAGGATACCGACCGCGAACGCTCTACCCCGGCGGCGACCGAGGCGATTTTGCGTGGCCTCAAATGGCTTGGGCTTGACTGGGACGGCGATGCGACCAGCCAGTTCGCCCGCAAGGACCGCCATGCCGAAGTCGCTTATGAGATGCTGGCGCGGGGATGTGCCTATAAGTGCTACGCCACCCAGGCCGAGATTGAAGCCTTCCGCCAGGCCGCCGAGGCCGAGAAACGATCAACGCTGTTTGTCAGCCCGTGGCGCGACGCGGATCCCGCAGATCACCCCGATGCGCCCTTCGTGATCCGCATGAAGGCCCCGCGTGATGGCGAAACCGTGGTGCAAGATCAGGTGCTTGGCGCGGTGCGGGTGGCCAATGCCCAGTTGGACGACATGATTTGTTTACGCTCTGATGGTACGCCCACCTACATGTTGGCAGTGGTTGTCGATGACCACGATATGGGTGTTACGCATGTGATCCGGGGTAACGAGCATCTGAACAACGCATTCCGGCAGGTCATGGTCTATGAGGCCATGGGCTGGGAGGTGCCGGTCTGGGCGCATATTCCCCTGATCCACGGCGCCGATGGCAAGAAGCTGTCCAAGCGCCACGGCGCGCTTGGGGTCGAAGAATATCAGGCCTTGGGGTATCCTGCGGCGGGAATGCGCAACTATCTGACCCGCCTGGGCTGGAGCCATGGGGATGATGAATTTTTCACCTCCGATCAGGCAAAAGGCTGGTTTGATCTGGATGGAATTGGGCGATCCCCTTCGCAATTCGACTTCAAGAAACTGGAAAATATCTGCGGTCAGCATATTTCCGCTACAAGCGATGCTGCACTGCTGCATGAATATGAGGAATTTTTGGCCGCAACCGGCCAGACACCGCTGACACCGGCACAAAAGACCGAGATGGAACGCGGCCTTTACTGCCTGAAAGAGCGCGTCAAGACATTCCCGGAACTTACTGATAAAGCACGATTTATTTTAACCATCAGGCCGATTGACGTTGATGCGTCGGCGGCAAAGTTTCTGGATACGGTATCCCGTGGCATGCTGTCCGAATTGACGCCGCAGCTGCAAAATGCTAGCTGGGAGCGTGATGAATTGGAAAGTGTTGCAGCCCGTCTGGCCGCGGCACATGGCATTGGCCTTGGCAAGATCGCCGGCCCGTTGCGCGCCGCTTTGGTCGGGCGCACGGTCAGCCCGAGCGTGTTTGACATGATGCTTGTTTTGGGGCGGGAAGAAACCCTTGCCCGGTTAAATGACGTAACGGAGTAGGCGTGATCGCATCCATCACGCCCCAGCCGTAACATTCACGATCTGACCCAGACCCGGTATCCGGGCCGGGCCTTGCGGAAAGGAAACACGATGGCTGAATCGACCAGAACTGCCCAGCTGACATTTGACGGCAAAACCGTGGATTTGCCGATCTTCTCGCCCACGGCCGGCCCGGATGTTATCGACATCCGCAAACTTTACGCGCAGGCCGATGTCTTTACCTATGACCCCGGCTTTACCTCTACCGCGGCCACGGACAGCGCCATCACCTATATCGACGGTGACAAGGGAGAGCTGTTGTATCGCGGCTATCCGATTGAACAGCTGGCCGAACATTCAAGCCATCTTGAGACCTGCTATCTGCTGCTTTACGGCGATCTGCCAACGGCGGGTGAGCTTGAAGATTTTCAGTTCCGGGTGTCGCGTCACACGATGGTGCATGAACAGATGCACAACTTCTTTCGCGGGTTCCGCCGTGACAGCCATCCGATGGCAACGATGGTTGGTGTGGTCGGTGCGATGTCTGCGTTCTATCATGACAGTCTGGATATCAACGACCCCTGGCAGCGCGAAGTCGCAGCAATCCGGATGATTGCCAAACTGCCGACGATTGCGGCAATGGCCTTCAAGTATTCTATCGGGCAACCCTTTGTTTACCCAAAGAATTCATTGGATTACGCCTCAAACTTCCTGCATATGTGTTTTGCGGTTCCCTGCGAAGAATATGTGGTGCATCCGGCGCTGTCGAAGGCCATGGACCGGATCATGATGCTGCATGCCGATCACGAACAGAACGCCTCTACCTCTACCGTGCGTCTTGCCGGGTCATCGGGTGCCAATCCCTTTGCCTGTATCGCGGCGGGGATTGCCTGTCTTTGGGGCCCCGCACATGGCGGCGCCAACCAGGCCGCGCTGGAGCAATTGCGCCAGATCGGAACCGTCGACCGCATTCCCGAATTCATCAAACAGGCCAAGGACAAATCCTCGGGCGTGCGCTTGATGGGCTTTGGCCACCGCGTCTACAAGAACTTCGATCCGCGCGCCAAGGTGATGAAGGAAAGCGCCGATGAGGTGCTGGAGCTGATGGGTATTCACAACAATGAAACCCTCAAAGTCGCCAAGGAGCTTGAGCGGATCGCCCTTGAGGATGATTACTTCATCTCCAAGAAGCTTTATCCGAATGTCGATTTCTATTCCGGGATTATCCTGGAGGCGATGGGCTTTCCGACGGCGATGTTCACCCCGATCTTCGCGATTTCGCGCACCGTGGGGTGGATTTCGCAGTGGAAGGAAATGATTGCCGATCCAAGCCAGAAAATCGGCCGCCCGCGCCAGCTTTACGTCGGACCAACGCAGCGCGATTACATTGATCTGAGCAAGCGTTAGGATCTTACGACCCGAGTATTTCGCGCCCCCTGGCCGGGGGGCGACCGT
>JBATTI010000467.1:0-1941 GCA_049670445.1 Albidovulum sp.
CAGTAACACCGCGTCAGATAGCGTTTCGCTTTAGCCCGGCAAGGCCACAGGTGGTGTGCCTTGCGGGCGAAAGGCGTTGCGCGACGCGCGGTCAGCTTGCGGGCTTAAGCCAAATTCATCGACATAATGGCGCACCATCGGGGTAGAGCTTGCATAGCCCACGGCAAGTGCGATCTGCGTCAGATTGGCATCGGAGAATTGCACAAGCTGCCGGGCTTTGCGCATCCTGACCATGCGGTAATAGTGCAGCGGCGTCTGCCCGGTGGCGCGATGAAAGGCCCGGTCAAACTGGCGCGAAGACATGCCAAGCCGCCGGGCCACTTCGGCGATTGTCAGCGGTTCTTCGATATTGTCGGAAAACAGCCGGATCGCTCGGGTCACCGCCATAGGCAAGGCGTCGCGGGTCCGGTCGGCGCGGTAGCCGGGCAAAAGCTGGGTCACATCGGGGCCGCGCACCACCGGGTGCTGAAACCAACACGCAACTTCGGTCATCACCTCTGGCCCCAGATCATCTTCGATCAGCTTAAGCATCAGATCAAAGACCGCCATGGCCCCCGCCGCCGTAATGCGCCCGCGATCAAAGGTGATCATCGCCTCGCGCGCCTCCAGCTTTGGAAACTCCGCCTTGAAGGCGGCTTCATAGCACCAGTGCACCGAGCATCCCCGCCCTTCCAGAACCCCACTGCGGGCAAGCGGAAATATCCCGCCTGAAAAGCCGCCAATCGGCATGCCCTGGCGCGCCATCCAACGGATTTCGCCATGCGCCTTCTTGGGGTTGCGAAAAACCCCAGAGGGGCTGGACAGAAAGAACAGATAATCAAGGCCTTTGGCCTCTTCCAGCGATTGGGTCGGATCAAAAACCACCTCGGCGGAAGACGTCACCCGCGCCCGGTCTTCCGACAGGACCGCCCAAGAAAAATACTTCCGCCCGATAATCTCATTGGCCGCGCGCAGGGGCTCTATTGCCGAGGTCAGGCACGCCATGGGGAACCCCTCAAAGAGAAGGAATCCAAGATGCTTGCTTTTTTCACTTACAGTCATAATTATCGCACTGAGAGGAATATCGGTCTTGGTCTGTCCGCGCCATTTGGATAAGCACAGGCGATTGATTCTACGCCATGAATTTCGGGCCGCACCCAGATGGCCATCATACCATAGCAGCAATGAGGAGCCATATGGCAAGCGCCAAAGCCAAAACCGCCACGCAAAAGCCGTTGCACCAGGATCCGCACCGGGTCTCTGAACCGCGCGAAAAGAACCTTGAAGTGGCCATTGGCCGGGCTGTGCGTACATTTCGTCGGCAAAAGGTAATGACGGTCGCAGATCTGTCGAAACAGACGGGTCTTTCGATCGGGATGTTGTCGAAGATCGAAAATGGCATTACCTCGCCTTCGCTTTCGACCATGCAATCTCTGGCCCACGCGCTTTCGGTGCCGATCACCTCTTTCTTTCGCCGCTATGAGGAAAAGCGCGAAGTCATGCATGTGAAGGCCGGCAAAGCCGTTGAGATTGAACGCGCGGGCACGCGCTCGGGCCATCAATACAACCTTTTGGGCCATATCGGCGCCAATGCCAGCGGCGTGATTGTAGAACCCTATATGATCACCCTGTCGGAAAGCTCGGATGTGTTTCCAACCTTCCAGCATGATGGGATCGAGATCCTTTATATGCTGGAAGGCGAGGTCGAATATCGCCACGGCGATCAGACCTTCCTGATGCAGCCCGGCGACAGCCTGTTTTTTGATGCCGATGCCCCGCACGGGCCTGAAAAGCTGCACAAGCTGCCCGCGCGGTTCTTGTCGGTCATCTCCTATCCGCAAGCCGACTGAATCCGACGAACGAGACTGCGCCCCAACCTCCTGCGCACCCCAATCTCTTTGGTTCAAGCCTCTTTGGCCCCATCTTCTTCTGTTAAAAATACCTCGGGGTCCGGGGCAGAGC
>JBATTI010000468.1:0-4169 GCA_049670445.1 Albidovulum sp.
CAACTGGGGCTGGATCCGCAAACAAGGCCGCGACCCCGCTGAATTGCCGATGATGATCGAGGCATTGAACATCTGGCGCGGACTTGAAGCCGAGGCTGGCGCCGATCTGGGCTTTCGCGAAACCGGGGTGCTTTATCTGGCCAACCGCGCCAAGGATATTGCGGAATTCGAGGGCTGGATGGCCCATGCCCGCGCCCATGATCTGGACAGCAAGATGCTGACGCGCACGGAAGTGGCGGCAATGCTGCCACATGCGGCTGATTGGCCCGGCGGTATCTGGACGGCCTCTGACGCGCGGGCCGAACCTTGGAAGGCCATTCCTGCCGTTGCCCTTGCGGCGGAACGCTTTGGCGTCACGATCCACGAAGATTGCGCGGTGCGCGCGCTGGATGTGTCGAACGGCGCGGTCACCGGTGTAATGACAGAAAAGGGGCCGATCCGCGCGGACCGCGTGGTTCTGGCCGGGGGGGCGTGGTCGTCGCTGCTGGCACGTTTGCACGGGGTGGATTTTCCGCAACTTTCCGTACGCGCCACGGTTTCGGCCACCCAGCCCTTGGATTTTCCGTTCGAAGGTGCGGCGGCCGACAGCCATTTCGCCTTTCGCAAACGCGCCGATGGAGGGCTGACGCTGACGCCCGGAACCTCGCATGATTTCTTCATCGGCCCCGATGCCTTCCGGCATTTTCGCCCCTATCTTGCGAGTTTGCTGCGCGATTTCACCGCGACCAGCTTTCACTTGCGCGCGCCCAAAGATTTCCCCGATGCCTGGTCAACGCCGCGCCAGTGGGACGCCGATCAGCAAAGCCCCTTTGAACGGATGCGGATCCTTGATCCCGCACCCAATCTCGCGGTGATCGAAGATATCCGCAGCCGGTTTGCTACAGCTTTCCCAAAGCTTGGCAAGCCCGTGATCGCGGCCGCTTGGGCGGGAATGATAGACACCTTGCCCGATGTTGTGCCGATCATCGATCACGCACCCACCTTGCGCGGGCTGACCGTTGCTACGGGCCTTTCGGGCCATGGGTTTGGCATTGGTCCGGCGGTTGGCCGGGTTACCGCCGATCTGGTTCAGGGCCGCCCGCCGGGCCATGATCTTAGCCGTTTTCAGCTGTCGCGTTTTACCGACGGGTCCAAGATTGTGATCGGCCCGTCCCTGTGAACCTTGCGAAAAGCGCAAAATCAGCAGACCATCCGCCCCGATGCATTGGAGAGCATGATGCCCGTCAAGAACCGCTTCGCAGAGCTTTTGCCAGAAATCACCGCATGGCGGCGCGATTTTCATGAAAACCCCGAGCTGTTGTTTGAGGTCCACCGCACTGCGGCCAAGGTTGCGGCATTGCTGAAGGAATTTGGCTGCGATGAGGTGGTTACCGGCATTGGGCGCACCGGTGTTGTCGGCGTGATCATGGGCAAGACCGACACGTCGGGCCGGGTGGTCGGGCTGCGCGCCGATATGGATGCGCTGCCGATTGAGGAACAGACGGGTGTTGAATATGCCTCTAAAACGCCCGGTAAGATGCATGCTTGCGGCCATGATGGCCATACGTCGATGCTGCTGGGGGCGGCGAAATATCTGGCCGAGACCCGTAATTTCGATGGCAAGGCGGTGGTGATCTTCCAACCCGCAGAAGAGGGCGGCGGCGGTGGGCGTGAGATGTGCGCAGACGGCATGATGACGCGTTTCGGCATTCAGGAAGTCTACGGGATGCATAATATGCCGGGGATCCCCGTGGGCCATTTCGGAATCCGCCCCGGTGCGATCATGGCATCAGCCGATCAGTTTGACATTACGGTGACCGGCAAGGGCGGCCATGCAGCAAAGCCAAATGATTGCATTGATGCGACCGTTGTCGCCGCCCATATCATCGTGGCGATGCAAACCATCGCCAGCCGCAATGTCGATCCGATGAAACAGGTGGTGGTGTCGATCTGCACGGTATCGACCGATTCCACCGCCCATAATGTCATTGCGCAGGTGGTCAAGATGCGTGGCACGGTTCGGACCATGGACCCTGTCGTTCAGGATTTTGTCGAAGCCCGCGTCAGTGCGATTGCCGAAGGCACGGCGCTGGCCTTTGGTGCTACGGCCGAAGTGGAGTACCGCCGCGGCTATCCGGTAACGATGAACGCGCCAGAAAACACCACTTTCGCCGCCGAAGTGGCAGAGGCGGTATCGGGCCAGGTAGACCGGGACACAGCACCGATGATGGGGGCCGAGGATTTCAGCTTCATGTTGAACGAACGCCCCGGCGCCTACATCTTCTTGGGCAATGGTGACACCGCCATGGTGCACCACCCGGCCTACAACTTTGACGACAACGCCATTCCCTTTGGCGCAAGCTGGTATGCAGGCATGGTTGAAGCGCGGATGCCTTCGCCATGAAGCGGCTATCGCCATTGTGGACGTCATCGGTACCGGTTTAGCTTGCCACGTTTGGGCCGGTATTTGCTGCACAAGCGGCATTCTCCGCCCCCTGTTTCGGTGCGGTTATCAGTGTAGTCGGCGGCGATACATTCGAAGCTAAGATTGAAAAATAGCCGACGATATCTGCCACCGTCAGCGTAGGTCCGAAGGGCGTGGAAGCGCCAGAGATATGGCGCTCGGAATACCCGCAAGAACGCTTGGGGGCTGCGGAAACAAAGGATGCGTTCGCCGGACTGGTTGTCGTTGATGTATTCAAGCAAGGAGAGGTTCGCGGCAGTATGCTGACCACTCTTATGATCCGGCGCGGAATGGTGCGCCCTTGGCTCCCAGGTGATCCAGACAGAGATTGGTGCAACGACGACTTGATAGTTCAAGATGACCAGCCACCCCTAGTGCGATGCGCAAATCAAGGGTTTCCGTGAAAGGCAAGATCGCCATCACGGAGCTTAGCTGTTTCACCAAGGTTAAGAAGAGCATCGATCTGGCAACCGCAACCGCGATCTGCCGGGAAACGGTTATTGCCGTGCCGCGTGGGCGGTATGATCTGCACCTGGACATGCCATCCGCGGGGATGCGCTTTGGGCGATCTCCGCACGGCTTGGGTTTTGGACAAGGATATTGGTGCCGGGCTGAATGGTGCTGCAGAAAGTAGGATTTGATTGGCCCGAAGCTCTACTTTAAGGATTTATTCAAGAATAAACTCAATCGGAGAATATATTGTGATCAAGGGTGTTTTCGCGCTGATGGCGGCCGCCAGTATTTTCGCGACCAGCGCTTTCGCGGGGTCTGATTTTGAGGTTCCCGTAGATAAGAATTTTAGTGAATACACAGTTTCGGTCAATGGCTACGGCAATGGCTATGAGGCGCTGTGGGATCTGATCAATGCCGATGGATATATTGCTGTTTGCGGGGCTGGGATCTACCCCGATGTCAGTTCGAAATTAGCCATCAAGCAGCTGATGCGTGGCGCCGTGGTGATGATGAATGATAAGGCCATCTTGAAGGATCTTTCCTTTTTTACCGAGGTGCGCGGCGGCCAAGCATTGACAAAGGTAAAGGCGAGCTGCCGGACCACCAAGCAAAAAGTACCGACAAGCAAGGATAATTCCTTCGGTATCGTGCTTAAGGGAAAACGCATTCGGTTCTAAAGTTTGGCCCGGCGACGGCGTGGCCTGTCGCCGGAGACCATCTTGTTGTCTGCTAGACTGCCGTTCAGCCGCCCGTATGGCTCATATGGCGGGTCATCTGGCCTGCGACTTTCTGGCGGGAATAGTCGAAATCATGGCCCTTGGGTTTGCGGGCGATAGCGGCGCGGATTGCGGCCTCTAGCGGGGCGTCATCGGTGCTGCTGCGCAGGGGCGCGCGCAGATCGGCATTGTCTTCCTGGCCAAGGCACATGAACAATTCGCCTGTGCAGGTCACCCGGACGCGGTTACAACTTTCGCAGAAGTTATGGGTGAGAGGGGTGATAAACCCGATTTTTTGCCCGGTTTCCTCGATCTTCACATAGCGTGCCGGACCGCCCGTACGCTCGGGCAGCTCGGTCAGGGTGAAGCGTTCAGCCAGCTTTGCGCGCAGGTCTTCGAGCGGCCAATATTGATCAAGCCGTAGCTCTTCCCCCATCTCGCCCATGGGCATTACCTCGATGAAGGTCAGATCATGGTCTTCGGCGGCGCACCATTCGAGAAGGCTGAAAAGTTCAACATCATTGAAGCCTTTCAGCGCCACAGTATTGATCTTGACC
>JBATTI010000469.1:0-11871 GCA_049670445.1 Albidovulum sp.
CATCGGGTTTCTCGAAATCAAACAGATAGCTGCGTTCACCGCGGGCGCGCAATTCACCACCGCCATCGATCACATAAGCCTCGCGCAGGCCGCGCTGAATAAGCCCCTGCCCCTGGGTCAGCACCTGGCGCAGATCGGCGTCCGACGGCATGAAGGCGGCTTGGCGCGATTGGTCCAGAAACTGCGCAAGGGCGTTCACATCGGTGGTAAGATCGCGGCGATGTTCCTCCTGATAGGCTTCGGCGGCCGATAAAGAGGTTCCGACAACGCTGCGGACCCGGTCGGAAAACCACCCCTCAAGGCCGATATTGACGGTCAGCCCCGCAAAAATCGCCACCATGATGGTGGGGAAAAGCGCGATACCGGCAAAAACCCCGGTCAACCGCAAATGCAGGCGCGATCCGGCGGATTTGGCGCGGCGCGCGGCGATCATTGCCGCAAGCCGCGACAGAACCAGACCGGCAAGCAGCAGGAAATACACCAGATCGGCCAGCAAGATCAGCCGCAGCACGCGCGAGGCGGCACCCTGCCCCAAGGGGCCAAGGACCGCGAATGTGCCAAGCGCCAGAACCGGCCCCAGAACCACCAAGCCGATCGTCGCGACATTTTGCCAACGCCGCTGGCGCCGCAACCGGCTGATACGATCCCAGGTCCAATGCTGTTTCAGACCCTGCAAAGGGTGCCTCTGTCTTCCTCCGCCACTGGCGGCCACCGCTGATGCCTTACGTCCCGCAGTCGTTTTCGGCTGATGCCGATGCGCCACAGGTTATGTGGCACATTTACATCAACTTGCGGCGCCGTGTCACGCGGATATCCAGCTCTGTCAGCTTTTTTCGCAAAGTATTGCGGTTGATGCCCAAAAGATCGGCACATTTGGCCTGATTGCCGCCGGTTGCTTCCAGTGCGATTTCGATCAAGGGGCTTTCGATTTCGCGCAATATGCGGTCGTAAAGACCCGGCGGCGGCAAGGCGCCCGCATGAAGTTTGAAGTAACGATCGAGATGACGCGCCACCGAGGCTGAAAGTTTTTCGCCGTCAATCACCTGCGGCGGGCCGGATGTTTCGGCCGCCAGGGCCTGCACAACCTCGGCTTTGGTGATCTCGGTATCCACCGAGGTCAAGACCAGACGGCGCAGCGTATTTTCCAGTTGCCGGACGTTTCCGGGCCAGGGATGCGACCGGATCAAGGCCTGCGCATCGGGGGCAAGGGTTTTGGACGGCAGGCCTTCGCGCGCGCTGCGTCCAAGAAAGTGATCGCACAGCAGGCTGATGTCCTCAATGCGCAGCCGCAAAGGCGGGACATCCAGCGTGACGCCGCCAAGACGGAAGTAAAGATCCTTTCGTAACAGCCCGTCTTCCATACGTTTTTCAAGGTTGGCCTGCGAAATGGCCAGGATCCGCGGGCCGCTTTCCGTCATCGTATCAAGCAGGCGTACAATGCGGCCTTGTGCGTCATCATCAAGGTCCGAGATTTCATCGAAAATCAGCGTGCCGCCCCGGACGCGCTGCGAGAGTGACATCAGGCCTTCGCTGGATCTGACATCCGCGCCCTGTGCCGTGACCACGGGTTGCGAGCGGCGATCCGAAAAATCGTGAATGGCGCGGGCGATCTGGCTTTTGCCGGAGCCGGATTCGCCGGTGATCAGCACCGGAATATCGGTGTTCACCACCCGCGCCACCAGCCGGTAAAGGGCCTGCATATCGGGGGTTTTTCCGATCATCGGCAGATCGGGGGACAGATCGGTCTGAAGGTCGGGGGCGGCGCGCGGGGATTTGCGGCGGCGCACCGTCAGGGCCTGCGCCGCGCGCTTGAGCAGTTCCGGCAGGTCAAAGGGTTTGGGCAGGTAATCGAAGGCTTCGGCCTCGGCCACCTGAATCGCCGTCAAGATGGTGTTTTGGGCGGAAATGATGATGACCGGCAATCCGGGCCGGGATGCTGCGATCAGTGGCAGGGAATCGATGCCATTGCCGTCAGGCATGATCACATCGGAAATCACCAGATCGCCCTTGCCCTCTTTAACCCAGCGCAACAGCGTGACCATCGAGGAGGTCGCATGGACCTTGCACCCTGCCCGCGTCAGCGCCTGGGTCAAGACCGTGCGAATGGTGCGATCGTCATCCGCGACAAGAACGGTTCCGTCCATGTCAATTCTCCTTCGGGTGGCGGGGTTCGATGGGCAGCGCGATGCGAAACACGGTGCGTCCGGGCTGCGATTCCACCCCGACCCAACCATCGTGATCGGCGATGATACGCGCCACAAGGGCCAGCCCAAGCCCGGTTCCGTTTTCGCGGCCCGAGATGAACGGGTCAAAGATATCGGGCAGCATGGCGGCGGGAATGCCCGGTCCGTCATCGATAATCTCTACATGAACCGGCAAGGGGCTGGCCCCATCGGCGCGCCGCAGCCGGAGCGCCATATCGTAATAGCTTCGGATCCGCAGCGTGCCCTTGGTGGCCCCCGATGCTTCGGCGGCGTTTTTCAAAAGGTTCAGAAAGACCTGCGTCAGCTGATCGGCATCGGCCAGGACGGCTGGCAGCGAGGGGTCGAATTCTTCGACGATGGTCATATGCGAGGCAAATCCGACGGCGGCCGACTGACGCGCGCGGTTAAGCACATCATGGATGTTGACCGGCCCGCGTTTGGGGGGGCGCAGGCGTCCGAATTGTTCGACCTGTTCCAAAAGCGTGACCACGCGGCGGGTTTCGGCCACGATCAGATCGGTAAGTTCGGCATCCTCGCGCCCAAGGTTCATGGCCAGCAATTGTGCCGCCCCCAAGATCCCGGCAAGCGGGTTCTTGATCTCATGCGCCAGCATTTCCGCCATCCCGATCGCTGAGCGTGCCGATTTGGTCAGCCCCTGAACCCGCCCCAGACGATCGGCAAATTCGCGAGGCGCCACCATCAGCAGGATCGTCCCCGGCTGGCCGGTCATTGGTGCGGCCTGCAGGTTGCACAAGACCGGCGGGCGGTCGCCGGTGCCGACCTCGACATCATTGATGAAAAGGGCGGAATGTCCGCTGCGCGCCCGTGCCAAAACCTCTTCAAGCGGGGCATCGACCGCCAGCCGGTCAAAGATCGGCTGGCCGATCAGATTGCGCGCCGAAGTGTTCAGGAAGGCCTCGGCCGCCGGGTTGACCGCTTCGGTCTGGCCCGCGATATTGACCAAAAATGCGGGCACCGGGATGGAGGCCCAAAGGGCGTCAGGCAAGGGGGCCATCACGCGGCCTTTTCGCAACAGGCGTCCGAGAATGACCGATCAATCAGCCGCAAGACCTCGGTCGGGTCCAGACAAACCATGATCCGTGCGCGGATATCGCGGTCTATGCCCGCCTCATCCGCATACCAACCCAGATGTTTGCGCGCGATGCGCAGGCCAAGGTCACGCCCGTAAAAGCCCAATATCGCTTCATAATGTTCCGCAACCAGGGTCGCAAGCCGCGCGCCTTTTGGGATGTCGGGGGCGGGTGCGCCAAAAAGTTCATGCGCGATCAGGGCCAGACGCCATGGCGCGCCTTGCGCCCCGCGCCCGACCATAACCCCGTCGGCACCCGAAAGCGCCAAGGCGCGGCGCGCGGCATCGGTATCGGTGATATCGCCATTGGCAATCACCGGCACGCTGACCGCCTGTTTTACCGCCGCAATCGCCCCCCAATCGGCCTGGCCTTTGTAAAATTGCTGGCGGGTGCGGCCATGAACGGTGATCATCTGCACCCCTGCCGCTTCGGCCCGGCGCGCCAATTCGGCGGCGTTAAGGCAATTATCGTCCCAGCCAAGCCGGCATTTGAGCGTCACCGGCAAAGCGGTTGCCCCCACCACCGCATCGATCAGGGTCAATGCATGATCAAGATTGCGCATCAGCGCCGAGCCCGATGCCCCGCCGGTCACCTGCTTTGCGGGACAGCCCATATTGATGTCGATGATCGACGCCCCCATGGCTTCCACGATGCGTGTCGCCTCGGCCATCGCCCCCGGCTCGCGCCCGGCAAGTTGAACGGAGGTGCGCAGGGTGCTGTCTGCAAGCCCGAGTTCGGTGCGCGCCTTGGCCCGTACCGACGGGCGCGCGGTGATCACCTCGCCCGAGGCAACCATTTCCGACACAACCAATCCCGCCCCAAAGCGCGCAACGATCTGGCGAAAGGGTAAATCGGTAATGCCGGCCAGCGGCGCCAGAAAAACCGGCGGATCAAGCCGCAATTGCGCTAGTTGAACGTGCAAACGCCTAATCCTTGTGCAGTTGCGACTTTCTAGCCGGTTCGGGCGGCTTCGACAATCGAAAGCTTGCCCACCATTGTCAGCCCGCACTGCGGGCGCTAGACCATCGGGCAAATCAGGCTGGCAGATGGATTGCCAATGAAAACGGCGTCGAACCGATGAGCATGCAACAAACCGCTATCATTATTGTGGCCGCAGGCCGTGGTTTGCGCGCAAGCAGCGACACGCCAAAGCAATGGCGCGACCTTGGCGGGCGGTCGGTTCTGGCGCGCAGCGTTGCGGCCTGTCTGCCCTTTGGGCGGGTGATCCTTGTCTTGCACCCCGATGATATGGCCCGCGGCCTTGACGTGGCGCCGGGGCAGGTGACGCTTGTCGCCGGAGGTGCGACCCGCCACGAAAGCGTGGGCCTTGGGCTTGCCTGTCTTGAGGGCAGCGGCATTCGCCATGTGCTTATCCATGATGGCGCGCGCCCTTTTGTCAGTGCGGCCCTGATCGCGCGGGTGCTGTCGGCGCTTGATACCCATGTGGCGGCGGCACCGGCCATTGCGGTGACCGACGCGCTTTGGCAAGGCCGGGACGGCATGGTCATCGACACCCATCCCCGCGACGGGCTTTACCGGGCGCAGACCCCGCAAGGCTTTCGCTTCCCCGAGATCCTCGCTGCCCATCGCCGCCATCCGGGCAATGCAAGCGATGATGCCGAGGTTGCGCGTCTGGCCGGGCTGGGGGTTGCGATTGTGGCGGGCGAGGAAGAGAATTTCAAAATCACCTGGCCGGAAGATTTTTTGCGCGCAGAGCGGCAGTTGGGGGCACAGATGGATGTAAGGCTTGGCAATGGATATGATGTTCACGCCTTTTGTGCGGGCGATCATGTGATGCTTTGCGGGGTGAAAGTGCCCCATGATCAGGGGCTTTTGGGCCATTCGGATGCCGATGTCGGTATGCATGCGCTGACCGATGCAATTTACGGGGCTTTGGCGGCGGGCGATATCGGCCGCCATTTCCCGCCCTCGGACCCGCAGTGGAAGGGGGCCGCATCCTCGGTGTTTCTGGCCCATGCCGGGCAGCTTGCGCGCGGGCGCGGCTACCGGCTTTCAAATGCCGATGTGACCCTGGTATGCGAAGATCCCAAGATCGGGCCCCATGCGCAGGCCATGGCAGATGCGCTGGCACTTATTCTTGAGGTAGAGCCAGGGCGCATCAGCGTGAAGGCCACCACCTCTGAACGCCTTGGCTTTACCGGGCGGCGCGAAGGAATTGCCGCCCTGGCCACAGCCGCATTGGTGAAATCATGAGGGTCAGCCGCGCGGTTGCAATCTGGTTTGGCGTGGGGCTTATGCGCCCTGCCCCCGGCACATGGGGTTCGGCGGCGGCTTTGGGGCTGGGCATCGGTCTGCACCGCATCGGGCATTTCCCGCTTCTGGCGCTGGCCACGATCGTGGTGACGGCACTCGGCTTTTGGGCCGTGGCACGCGAAACGGCGGGTCAGGCCGATAAAGATCCCTCCGAGATCGTGGTGGATGAGGTGGCAGGCCAATGGCTTGCCCTTGCCTTCCCCTCGGCCGGTCTTTGGCTTGCCGGGATGGGGGCGGATCAATTCCCCTGGCCGGGCTGGGTTGCGGCATTCGTGCTTTTTCGGTTGTTTGACATAACCAAACCCTGGCTGGTCGGGCGCGCCGACCGGCGACATGACGCGCCAGGCGTGATGATTGATGACCTTTGGGCGGGGCTGTTTGCGGGGGTGGCAACCATGGTTCTGGCCGCCCTGTGGCACGGTTTCATGAGGTTTTAGATGCTGGCCGAGGCACAAGAGCTTGTCGATCTGGCGCGCAAATCGGGTGCCCTGATTGCCACCGCCGAAAGCTGTACCGGCGGCATGATCGCAGCAGCCCTTACCGATATCGCCGGGTCATCGGTGGTCTTCGACCGCGGGTTCGTGACCTATTCCAACGATGCCAAGATCGAGATGCTGGGGGTCAGTGCCGATACACTTGAAGCCCATGGCGCGGTCAGCCCCGAGGTGGCGACCGAGATGGCTCAGGGCGCGCTGGCCCATTCAAAGGCCACGATAGCTGTTTCCGTCACCGGCATCGCCGGGCCCGGAGGCTCCGCCTTCAAACCGGAAGGTCGCGTGGCCTTCGCCCTTGCCATCAAAGACGGTGCCACGATCAGCGAAACCCATGACTTCGGCGCGCTTGGCCGCGAAAATGTCCGGCGGGCCGCAACAGTTCATGGCCTCACGTTGCTTCTTGGGGCGCTGCAAATCCGGAGATAGCGGTGCCGACCCTGTGTCGGCACCGCTCTCGACATATAAGGCCTGAGCGCGGCCCAAAGGCCGCGGTCGCTGCTGGATCAATCCATCAAAGACAGATCGGGCCGCCCGTAAAGGGCTTCGGCGCGCGCTTCAAAGGCCCGCACCACGCGGCGCATCGCCTCATCAAACACCACGCCGATCAGCTTTTGCAAAATCACATTGCGAAATTCAAAATCGACAAAGAAATCAACGATGCAGCCCCCCGCCTCTTGCGGCACGAACCGCCAGTAAGACCGCATATGCCGAAACGGGCCGTCAAGATATTCGGTGTCAATCCGGCGCGTATCGGGGTGCAGGGTCACCCGGCTGCCAAAGCGTTCGCGAAACACCTTGAACGAAATCACCAGATCGGCGTCCAGCACCTCGGTGCCATCGGCGCCGGGCCTGCGCGCGCGAATGCGGGCCGCCGATGTCCAGGGCAAAAACTCCGGGTAACGCTCGACATCGGCGACCAGCGCATACATCTGATCGGCCGTCCACGGCAGCGGGCGTTCTTCCTTATGGGTCGGCATTTTGACTTTCCTCTGTCTTCCCCCGGTGACAGTGACCGCCGGTTTCGGTTACTGAGGAGGGAAAATCAAGGGGGCCACATGCCGCATCGCGCTTATATCATCGACGAATTGATCTCTGCCAAGTCAATTGCCGCCCGGGTCGAGGCTTTGGCGAAAGACATCACCAGGGCCTATGCGGGCACCGACAAGCTTATCGTGGTCGGCCTCTTGCGTGGCTCTTTCGTCTTCATCGCCGATCTGGTGCGCGAAATCGACCTGCCGCTTGAGGTCGATTTTCTGGAGGCTTCTTCTTATGGCGACAGCACCACATCCAGCCGCGAAGTGCGTATCCTCAAGGATCTGCGCGGCGAAATCTCGGGCCGCGATGTGCTGGTGGTGGAAGACATCGTTGATACCGGCTTTACGCTGTCGCATGTGGTCAGCCTGCTGAAATCACGCAATCCACGCCGCCTTGAAGTTTGCGCGCTGCTGGACAAGCCATCGCGCCGCGAGGTTGATATTCGCGCGACCTGGACCGGCTTTGAAATTCCCGATGAATTTGTCGTGGGCTACGGCATTGATTTTGCGCAAAGAAACCGGAACTTGCCGCATATAGGCAAAGTCCGCTTCACCGAGTGATGCCCTATCGCGTTTCGCGTCAAACCTGACCCAACCAAGGCTGCCTGAAATCCACGGTTTTGATGGGTTGAAGGATGCCGGATGCCTCAGGTCGGCCGCGAGGCGCCTTCGCCCAGCAATCGCGGTGCAACGGCGGCCAATTCGCGCACCAAGGCCCGGCGGGATTGGGCAATGCGCGGCACATCGGCCAGATCGGCGTGACTGGCGACCCAGATCTTGACCGACAGCGCTGGCAACAGACCGGGCACCGCCTTAAGCCGCGGGTCTTCATGGCCAAGCAATGCGGGCAGGATTGCCATGCCTTGCCCATTGGCTGCCCATTCGCGCAAGACCGGGAAGCTGTCTGCTGATGCGATGATCTTCGAGGGGGGGACATGTTCGGCCAGCCACTGCCCGACGATCGACCGTGTCAGCGGCCCCGATATGCCCAGCCAGTCGGTGGTATTGCTGGTCACGGCGCGAAAGACCGCAAATCCCAGCCGCGCAGGTGCTTCGCCGGTCAAATCCTCGGGCAGGACCTGTGCCGGGCGCACGGTGACATCGGCGTGGGTGCGCGCAAGGTCCAGATGGGCGTTTGAGCATAAAAGTTCAAACTTGAGCCCCGGCGCGCCGCGCTGCAAGCGGCCCAGGATCGGCGGTAACACATATTGGCAAAATGTATCGGTCGAGGTGATCCGGACGTTTCCCGCCATCGGCGCCCGCGCACCTTGCAACATCCGGCCCACGGCCTGAACGGCGCGGCTGACCTCGCGCGCGGCCTCGATGATGCGCCGCTGGGCGCCGGGCACCGCATAGCCTTTGGCGGTCTTGTCGAACAGCACAACGCCTGCGGCTTCTTCGTAGGCCGCCACGCGCCGGAGCACGGTTGCATGATTGACCCCAAGGCGGCGCGCAGCCCCGCTGACCGAGCCTTCCTCGGCCACCGCCAGGACAAACCGCAGATCATCCCAATTTTCCCGCATCTGCCGCTTAACCTTTCACAATCGCGTTATCTTGCTGGCTGACTTGCCGCATCAAGGCCCCGTCATGGTAAAAACCCGCAGGTTTCAGGCCCAAGGCAGGCCTGTGCGTTTTTTAAGATGTAACATGCAAAAATCGGGGATGGTAAGTAATTTCAGCACAGCTAAACTGTTCCCACGAAAACCATAGGGAGTGTTCAGATGAAAACTATGCTTATTGGTGTGACCGTCGCGGCCATTGCATTCGCGGGCACAGTGGTGGCGCAAGACGCGCCATTCGGAATGCAGATCAAGGCGCGCCAGGGGCTGATGGCATACCGGGCGCTGAACATCGGCGTCTTGGGCGCAATGGCCAAGGGCGAAGCGGAATATGACGCGCAAGCGGCACAAAAGGCGGCCGACAATCTGGTCGCGAATGGGATGATTGATCAATCGATGCTGTGGCCCGAAGGTTCGGATAATGCGGCCAACCCCGCCTCGACTGCCTCTGCCGCAGGCTGGACCGCCGAGGCTGATGTTGAAGGCAAAGAGACGGCCTTTCGCACCGCCGCTGCCGCCATGCAGGCCGCGGCTGGCACCGGGCTTGACGGGTTGAAGGCCGCGATGGGCGATCTGGGCGGCTCTTGCGGTGCTTGCCACAAAGCCACGCGTATTCCTTCAAATTAAGTGGTAGTCTGGTTATGAGGGAATTGGGGGCGGGTATGATTGACCTTGCCCCCTTTTCTTGTTCCGGGAGATTGCCATGATACGCCGCCTTTTCAGTCTTTGTGTAACGGCCGCCGTGATCGGGTTTGCGGTGTTTTGGATGCTGACCCGCCCCGCCTTGCTGGATGATGACGCATTGGCGGGCCTGAGCGGCGATGTTTCGCGCGGCGAGATGGTGTTTTGGGCCGGGGGCTGCGCCTCTTGCCATATGGCGCCGGGATCCGAGGGCGCGGCGGTATATGAGCTTGTCGGTGGCGAAAAATTCCCCTCGCCTTTTGGGACATTCATTGCCCCCAATATCTCACCCGATCCCGATTACGGCATTGGCGGCTGGACCGAACAGGATCTGGCCAATGCGATGATGCGCGGCGTATCGCCGGAGGGGCAGCATTATTTTCCGGTCTTTCCCTATGCAAGCTTCGCCAAGGCCGAGCGCCAGGATATCGTCGATCTATATGCCTATCTTATGACCCTTCCGGCAATTGCGGTGCCAAGCCAGCCGCATGAGGTGGGCTTTCCGTTCAATATCCGCCGCAGCCTTGGCGGCTGGAAGCTGTTGTTCTTCAAGGATGATTGGGTTTTGTCGGGTGATCTGAGCACAGAGGAAACCCGTGGCCGTTATCTGGTCGAGGCTTTGGCGCATTGCGGTGAATGCCACACGCCGCGCAATGCCCTTGGCGGGATGGAGCTGGACCGCTGGCTGGCGGGGGGGCCGGTGCCGGGGGGCAAGGGCAGTTTCCCCAATATCACCCCCGCCAAACTTGATTGGTCGGGTGCTGATATCGCCGAATATCTGACCTCTGGCTTTACCCCTGAATATGACAGCGCGGGGGGGCATATGGCGCTGGTCGTTGAAAACATGGCGCGCCTGCCGGCATCCGACCGCGCGGCGATTGCCGCCTATTTGCTGCGGGTTCCTGCGGCGCAGTGATACCGGCGCAGTGATACCGGCGCAGTTATACCGGCCGCTACTTGCCCCTTTGCCCGCGTTTGCGCTGGTTCCAAAGCCTTTTGCCCGCGACGTCATGGGCGGCCACCATGCGCAAGCCGTTCTGGCTGGTGAAAAGCGCGATGGCGCCGGTTTGCCGCAGGCGTTTGAGGTCAAACACCTCGCAGTCAGGGGGCTTTGACGGCCCCTCCCAAACCTCATTCATGATCAGGATCGCCTGATCGGCACAGCCCGATTGCGCGCGCGTGGCAGAGCCTTTGCCAAAATACACCTGCACCGGTTTGCCGCCCACAGCCGCCGTCAAAGCGCCCTTCTGGCCAAGGAAGGCCGCGCGGTCAAAAGCGCCGAGCTGATCGGCGCTGTCGCCATCGTTTTCAAGCCAGTTCTGGGCGATGAACCCGCCGCCTTTGGCCTTTGAGAGCGCCCGGCCTTCGGGCGTCATCAGCCCCACCAAAGCCCCATCGCCCGAGATCAGCAAGACCGGGCGCTGGGTCAAGGTCCAGATCGAGAGGGCCAGCGCCACCCCCGCAAGGCCGGTCAGGCGCAGCGCCCCCATGCGGGCAATCATCATCATCGCGCCGAAAAACCCCAGCAAAGGCAAAACCATCCAAGGCGGCGTCGGCACCGGAATGACGGCGCCCTCCAGATTGGTCACCCAATCCCCGATCCGCAGGATTGCATCGCAGCCCTTGCCCGCCGCCCAAAGGGCGGGCTGTGCCAGCCCAAGCGGGGTCAGAATTGCCGCCAGAACCGCAGAGGGCATGACCAGAAACCCCAAAATCGGCACGGCCAGAAGATTGGCCAAAAGCCCGTATTCCGCGATCCGGTTGAAATGTGCGGCCGCAATCGGTGCGGTCGCTGTGCCCGCGATAAGCGAAGATAGCACCGCCATCGCCACGGGTTTCAGGGGGGCTGGCAGCTTCAGCTGGATCCTTGACCAATGTTCAAACCCCACCACCAGCGCGACGGTCGCGCCAAAAGACATCTGAAATCCCGGCTCTACCAGGCTTTCAGGCTCTATCATCAAACAAATCATCGCCGATATCGCGACCGACCGCAGCGATATCGCCCGCCTGTCGACCAGCACCGCAATCAGCATGACGGCGGCCATGATATAGGCGCGCCGGGTGGCAACGGCGGGCCCGGCCAGAAACAGATAGAAGGTTGCCGCCAAGAGCGCCGCAATGGCCGCGACCTTTTTGGAATTCACCCGAAGTGCAAGGTAGGGAACAAGGGCAAAGCCGTAGCGCCCCAATGCAAAGACGAAGCCGGTCAGCAGCCCCATATGCAAGCCCGATATCGCGATCATATGCGACAGGTTCGAGCCGCGCAAAATATCATGGGTGGATTTCGCCACGCCGGATCTGTCGCCGGTCATCAAGGCTGCGGCAAAAGCACCGGGTTGGCCGGGGATCGCCTCCTGGATCGCGGTTGACAAGGTCATGCGCAGCCGAAAGGCCAAAAGGGCCAGACCACCTTCGGGGGGTTCAAGCTCCAGCACCGGGGTGCGGGTGTAGCCGACTGCACCAAGGCTTGAAAACCATGCAAGCCGTTGAAAATCAAAGCCGCCGGGTTCGACCGGGCCTTCGGGGGGCGACAG